>NZ_JAZFXT010000018.1:0-83971 GCF_036448855.1 Methylobacterium ajmalii | reverse complement strand
TCGCGCCACCGGACTCGGCCAGCACCTTGGTGATCGCCGCGGTCAGCGAGGTCTTGCCATGGTCAACGTGACCGATGGTGCCGATGTTGCAGTGCGGCTTCGTCCGCGAAAACTTTTCCTTGGCCATATCCATCACCTGCGGCAAGCCCGCCCACGACGTCCAGCCGGGCGGAAGGCGCGGCCCGCTTAGAGGGTTAGCGCCGGTTGATCAAGTGCGCGCATGCGCCCGGAGGCCTGCGCGACGGTCGGTACGGTCCCAGCCATGCGTCGCGGCTCACGGCTCGGCGCCGCCCGCCACGCGCCGGCGGCCGACGCTGCGCGCATAGGCCTCCGCCGTGTCGCGCTCGTGGTCGGATAGCAGCTGCTCGACGGCGCCGACGAGGTCGGGGGCCTCGGTGAAGCCCGCCGCCACCAGGGCCACGGCCTTCGCCCGCGCGGCATCGCGCTTGGCCGGCAGGCAGATGTGCTGCGCCCGCACGGCGAAGTGCTCCGGCGTCTCGCGACGAACCCGCGCGGCCGCGGATTCCCGGGCGAGGCAGCCCTTCAGCCGCGCGATCGCCGCCGCCTCCCGGTTCGGCCGCGCCCCGTCGAAGGCGTGGCTCGCGGTGACGTGGATCGGTCCCGACAGGGCGACGAGCAGCAGCGGCATCACGGCGCGCATGACGGTGTCCCGGGGCGTTTGTTCCTGTTACGTTCCATACCACCACTGATTCCCTGCTGCCAAGGTAAAGCGGTGGAGGGATGGGGACAACGCCGCAGGGCGAGCCCCGCCCTTTCGAGCGGGGCTCGTGGGAGCCTGTCCGTCAGGCCGCCTGCGGCGTGTCGCGGCTTTCGAGGAACGCGGCGTGCTCCTCGGCGAGCGCCCCCGACAGGGCGCGGGCGATGAGCGCGCGGGTCTCCTCGACGCCGTAGAGCGCGACGAACGAGCCGAAGCGCGGGCCCCGCGCCTCGCCGAGCAGGATGCCGTAGAGCGTCGTGAACCAGGTCTGCGACACGCCCGGGCGCCCGTCCGGGCTCTTCGACTTGCCCGACAGGTCCGGGAAGTGGCGCCGGCCGACCTCGTAGACCGCGGCCTGCAGGGCCTCCGGGTCGGTGGAGCCGGCCTGCGCCGCCAGCGTCTCCGACAGGTCGGCGAGCGCCGCCGCCTCCTCGGCGCTCGGCGTCCGGTAGGTCTTCTCCGGGCGCACGAAGTCGCGGAAGTAGCGCACCGCGTGGTGCACCAGCCGGTCGAGGCGCGGATGCGTCTCGGGCGAGGCCTCGGGCGCGTAGCGGCGGATGAAGCCCCACAAGACCGCCGGGTCCTCGGTGTTGGCGACCGCCACGAGGTTCAGGAGCATCGCGAAGGGCAGCGCCCCGCCCTCGCCGACCCGCTCCGGTTCGGGCGGGGTACCGGCATGGAGGTGCCAGGTCGGGTTGCCGAGCTTCAGCTTCGGTTCCTGGCCGGGAAACTTCTCCAGGAACGACAGGTAGTCGTCGACGTGACGCGGGATGACGTCGAAGTGCAGGCGCTTGGCCTCGCGCGGCTTATTGTACATGAACAAGGCGAGGCTCTCGGGCGTGCCGTAGGCCAGCCACTCGTCGATGGTGAGCCCATTGCCCTTCGACTTCGAGATCTTCTGGCCCTTCTCGTCGAGGAAGAGTTCGTAGTTGAAGCCCTCGGGCGGCTCGGCGCCGAGCACGCGGGCGATCTGCCCCGATAGCTTGACCGAATCGATCAGGTCCTTGCCGGCCATCTCGTAGTCGACGCCGAGCGCGACCCAGCGCATCGCCCAGTCGGGCTTCCACTGCAGCTTGGCGTGGCCGCCGGTAACCGGGGTCTCGTAGGCCTCGCCGGTCGCGGGGTCGCGCCACACGATGGTGCCGGACGAGACCTTCACCTCGTCGATCGGCACCTGCATCACGTGCCCGGTGACCGGGTGCAGCGGCAGGAACGGCGAGTACGAGGCCGAACGCTCGGCGCGCAGCGACGGCAGCATCACCGCCATCACGGCGTCGTAGCGCTCCAGCACCCGCAGCAGCGTCGCGTCGAAGCGGCCCGCGCGGTAGCACTCGGTCGCCGACAGGAACTCGTACTCGAAGCCGAACTTGTCGAGGAAGCGGCGCAACTCGGCGTTGTTGTGGGCGCCGAAGCTGTCGTGAGTGCCGAACGGGTCCGGCACCGCGGTCAGAGGCTTGTTGAGGTTCTCCGCGAGCAGCGCCTTGTTCGGCACGTTTTCCGGCACCTTGCGCAGGCCGTCCATGTCGTCCGAGAAGGCGACGAGGCGGGTCGGCACGCTGTCGTTGGTCAGCGTCCGGAAGGCGTGGCGCACCATCGAGGTGCGGGCGACCTCGCCGAAGGTGCCGATATGCGGCAGGCCCGAGGGGCCGTAGCCGGTCTCGAACAGCACCTCGCCTTTGCCCGTCCGTTCCAGCCGGGCGACGAGCTTGCGCGCCTCCTCGAAGGGCCAGGCGGACGCGGAGGCGGCGGCCTCCGCCAGGGCGGGATCGATGCTGTATGCGGACATTGCCTGTCGAGGCCGCGCCGGACGCGGCCTTCCGGTGAGCGTTGAAGGGAGCCCGGCACCCTATGGGCCGCGCTCCCGGGGGTCAACGCGATGCGATCGTCTTACGCGGGGACGGGTTCGCGCGACGCCGCTTCCGTTCGCGCCCCGGCCATGATGTCGGCCAGGATCTCGTAGGAGCGCAGGCGCGCCCGGTGGTCGTAGATCGCGGCCGCCACCATCAGTTCGTCGGCCTGCGTACGGGCCGCGATCGCGTCGAGGCCGCGCTTTACGGTGTCGGGCGAGCCGACCACCGAGCAGGCGAGCATCCCGGCCGCCTGCACCTTCTCGTGGCCCGACCAGTAGGTCTCGATGTCGTCGATCGGCGGCGGCAGCTGGCCGCGGGTGCCGCGGAAGATGTTGGTGAAGGCCTGCTGGGCCGAGGTGAAGAGGCGTCGCGCCTCGCCGTCGGTCTCCGCCGCAATGACGTTGACGCCGACCATGGCGTGGGGCTTCGCCAGCTGCGCCGACGGTTCGAAGCGGGCGCGGTAGACCTCGAGCGCCTGCATCAGGGCGTCGGGCGCGAAATGCGACGCGAAGGCGTAGGGCAGGCCCAGCATCGCCGCGAGCTGCGCCCCGAACAGGCTGGAGCCGAGGATCCACAGCGGCACGTTGGTGCCCGTGCCCGGCACCGCCTGGATGACGCGGCCGGCATCGAGCGGCCCGAGCAGCGTCTGAAGCTCCAGGACGTCCTGCGGGAAGTGGTCGGAGGCGGCGGGATCGCGGCGAAGCGCCCGCAGGGTGCGCTGGTCGGTGCCGGGCGCGCGCCCGAGGCCGAGGTCGATCCGGCCCGGATAGAGCTCGGCCAGCGTGCCGAATTGCTCGGCGATCACCATCGGCGAGTGGTTCGGCAGCATGATGCCGCCGGCCCCGACCCGGATGCGGTGCGTGCCCCCGGCGATGTAGCCCACCACCACCGAGGTCGCCGCGCTGGCGATGCCGGTCATGTTGTGGTGCTCGGCCACCCAGTAGCGGGTGAAGCCCCACCGGTCGGCGGCTTGCGCCAGGTCGAGGGTGTTGCGCAGCGCATCACCCGGCGAGGCACCCTGCGGAATCGGCGCGAGATCGAGGACGGAGAGTGGCGGCATCGGCGGGTCCCGGAGGTTGTGAGTGCATGTCCCCTACTGGGCCCCAAGATTTGGCCTGGGGGCGGCGGATACAAGCGCCCCGGGCCGATGCGTGACATGCAGGGGTTGCGTGGGCAGCCGTCATCTATCTGCGAGAGGCGCCGCCATACCGCCTGTTCCGACCGACGGAATGCCTGAGCGACAGTGCCCATCCCGGCCGTTCGAAACCGGATCTTGCCCGCCCCGAACGATTCCCCGATGCTGACGCCCGCGCTCGCGCCGGCCAAGAACCGGCAACGAGACGAGCGGCGATCCGGGGAGGAATCATGGCGGGCTTGTTCGATCTCACCGGCCGGGTGGCGGTGGTTACCGGCGGCAATGGCGGCATCGGGCTCGGCATGGCGGAGGCCCTGGCCAGCGCCGGCTGCGCGGTCTCGATCTGGGGCCGCGATGCGGAGAAGAACCGGCGGGCGCTCGAACGTCTCGCCCTCGCGGGTGCGCCGGTGGCGGCCGAGACCTGCGACGTCGCCGACCCGGACGCGGTGCAGCGCGCCTTCGACGCGACGCTCGCGCGCTTCGGCCGGGTCGACGGGATGTTCGCCAATGCGGGGGTCGCCGGGGGCGGGCGGCGCTCGTTCCTGGAACGGGACGCGGCGGAGTGGCGGCAGACCTTCGCGGTCAACCTCGACGGGGTGGTGGCGAGCTTCCAGGTCGCGGCCCGCCACATGGCCGAGCGCGCCGGCGCGGGCGACGCCTTCGGGCGCCTCGTCGCGACGTCGAGCGTCGCCTCGCTGCTGGGGGCGGCGCGCAACGAGCATTACGGCGCCACCAAGGGCGCGCTCAACGCGATGGTGCGGGCGCTCGCCGTCGAACTCGCCCGCTACGGCGTCACCGCCAACGCGATCCTGCCGGGCTGGATCGAGAGCGACATGACGGCGGGGCTGATGGCGAACGAGAAGTTCGTGAGCTTCAACCTGCCGCGCATCCCCGCCCGCCGTTTCGGCCGGCCGGAGGATTTCGGCGGCATCGCCGTCTACCTGATGAGCGGGGCGTCGTCCTACCAGACCGGCCAAGTGGTGGTGATCGACGGCGGCTACACGGTGGCGTGACGGGGCTCGCACGATGGCACGCTTCACCGACAGGGCGGTTCTCGTCACCGGCGCGGGCAGCGGCATCGGCCGCGCCTCCGCCCTGCTGTTCGCCCGCGAGGGCGCGGCGGTCGCGGTCGTCGACCGGGACGCCGCCGGGGCCGAGGAGAGCGCCGCGCTGATCGCCGCGGAGGGCGGCCGGGCGCTCGCGCTCGTGGCGGATGCCGGCCGCGAGGCCGACGTGACCGGGTGCCTGGCGGCGGCCGAGCGGACCTTCGGCCGGCTCGACGCGATCCACGCCAATGCCGGGATCGGCGGCGGCACGGTGCCGTTCACCGAGCAGAGCGTCGAGCAATGGGAGGAGGTGCTGCGGATCAACCTGATCGGCGCCTTCCTGGCGATCAAGCACGGCGGGCCCCTGCTGCTGCGCCATGGCGGCGGGGCGATCGTCTGCACCGCCTCCGTCGCCGGGCTTCGCGCCAACGCGGCGGGCGCGGCCTACAGCGCCAGCAAGGCCGGGGTGATCAGCCTGGTCCAGACCGCCGCCGACGCCTTCGCGGGGACGGGTCTGAGGATCAACGCCGTCTGTCCCGGCCTGATCGAGACCGGCATGACGGCGGGCCTGTTCGCCGCGGCGCGGGCGAAGGGGAAGCAGGACCGCATCGGCCAGCTCAACCCGCTGCGCCGGGCGGGCCTGCCCGAGGAGGTCGCGTCCGCCGCCGTATTCCTGGCGAGCGACGAGGCAGCCTACGTCAACGGGCAGGCGCTCGCGGTCGATGGCGGGCTGTCGAGCACCCATCCGTTCGTGCCGCGGGCGCCACGGGGCTGAGCGCCGGCCGTCTCCGTCGCGTCTGCGGCGTCCCTGAAGGCGGCGCTCTCTCAGGCGGCCCGGTCCAGGGGCGTGATCCGGGCGATCTCGTCACCGATCTCGCGACCGACCGCTTCGAGCTCGAATTGCCGCTGCAGGTTGAGCCAGAAATCCGGCGTCGTCCCGAAATAGCGGCCGAGGCGCAAGGCGGTGTCGGTCGAGATGCCGACCTCCTCCCCGGCGATCCGCTCGATGCGGGTGCGAGGCACGCCGCAGGCCTTGGCGACCACACCGGCCGACAGCCCGAGCGGAACCAGGAACTCCTCGCGCAGGACCTCTCCCGGATGCATCGGCGGGAGAACCGTGTCGGTCTCGAACTCGATGGTCATGCCGGCCTCCTCGGGCCCGGGGTCAATGGTAATCAACGATCTCCACACGGTCCGATCCGGCCTCCGTCCAACGGAAGCAGAGCCGGTATTGGCTGTTTGTCCAGATCGCGTGCTGACCGAGCCGGTCCCGCTCGAGCGGATGCAACTAGAGCACTTCACGATCGCGCCGCAATCGCGAAGCTCTCTAAGTCATTGTTTTGTCGGATTTTTCTGCGACGAATCGGTTTCCACTTCGTCGGAAAATGCTCTGGTTGCCCGGAGGCTGCTTGAGATCGTCGAGTATCCGGGCGGGGTCGAGCATCTTCAGCTTCCGGTGCGCCGTGCCGACGATCATGGCCGGAAGTCCCTTCGGTGCCCTCCCCCGGAACACCGCCTCGGTCCGTTCGTCCGCGAAGCTCTGGATCGCCACAAGATTCCCGCCCTCGGCCGGGCATCAGTATCAAACGATGATACATTGAGGTGAAGCACGCGGGCTCGGGAAACGGGGCGAATTCACGCCCGTGGTCCGAGCGGATGCGTTCAGAACGGGCTCACCGGAAAGAACCGCAGGTACAGCTCGGCGTACTTGCCCTCGTCCCACAGGCGCTGGAGCGCGTCGTCCAGGGCGCGAGCCAGCGCCTCGTCCTCCTTGCGGGTGACGAAGCCGATGCCCTCGCCGAAATAGCGGTTCTCCAGGTAGTCGCCGCCCGCGAAGGCGCAGCACCCCGCCGCATCCGTGCCACCGATCCAGAGCGCCAGCGCCAGCCCGTCGCCGAACAGGTAGTCGACCTCGCCCCGGCGCAACGCGGCCTCGGCGGTGCCGAGATCGGGATAGGTCTTCGGGGTGACCTTGAAGAAGGTGCGCAGATACGCCTCGTGCGCGGTGCCCGAGACCACGCCGACCGGGTGCTCGGCGAGCCCCTTCGGGTCGGGCGCGGGCAGGCCCTTGTCGCCGCGCACGACGAAGCGGGCGGGCCAGCGGAAATAGGGCCGGGTCACCTGGTGGCCGCTCCGGAGCGAGGCGGTGAGCGGGATCGCGGCCGCCACCACGTCGCCCTGGTTGGCCTGGAGCGCGTCGAGCAGCGTGTCGAAACGGCGCGCCTGCACGGTGCAGGTCAGGCCGAGCTTCTCGCAGGCCGCCCGGGCGAGCTCGACCGAAAACCCGGTCGGGCTGCCGTCCGGCCCAGCGAAGTGCAGCGGCGGGTATTCGTCGTCGGTGAGGAACCGGATCGGCCGGGTGGCCTGCGGCGGATCGGGCCGCTCCAGCCGGGCACGGGGATTCCAGAAGTTCGGGATCGTCACCGGCTCGGCCGCCAGCGCCGGACCCGCGGCGAGCGACAGAAGCGCCGCGAGCAGCGCCGCCAGCAGAGCTGCCGACAGATCTGCCACTTGGCCGCGACGGTGACGCTGCGGCATACGCGCAACGATTGCGAAAAAACCGCCGGTCGGGCGGCGGGGCGCTGTTGCGGATGCGGGACGAGCCATAGGCTCCCGATACCACGAACCTCCGCCGGGGGGAGTCCGCAAGTTCGGGGTCAGCAGGTTCGGAGCCCGTCATGTTCGTCGAGGTCCGGTCTCCCCACGGCGCCACCGCCATCGTCCTGCCGGGCGAGCTGGCCTTCCTGCTCGGCCAGGGGGTCGACCTCGCGGTCGTCCGGGAGGCGGCCGTGCTCGCGCGGCGGGAGGGCACGGAGCCGGTCGCGGCCCTGCTGCGCGCCGGCCTGATGAGCGAGGCAGCCTACTACGCCGCCCTCGCCCGGGCGCTCGGGCGGCCGTTCCGCGGCGCCGGGCTCGTCCTCGACCCCGGGGCGCGGTTTCCCGAGGATGTCCGCCAGGGCGCGACGCGCGGGGCCGGCGGGGAGTGGCTGCTCGCGCCGCCCCCCGGTGCCGTAGCCGCCCTGCTGGCCGCCGGCGTGCCGCCGAGCGCGGTGTTCACGACGCCGGCGGCGCTCGCCGCCGCGGTGCTCGCCACCGCCGGCCCCCGCGCCGCGGCCCGGGCCGCGGAGGCGCTGGAGGTGCGCGCGCCCGACTGGGCCTACCGCCCGGGGCTGCATCCGGGGCAGATCCTGGCCCTGATGCTCGCGGGCGCCGCGTCCCTGCTCCTCCTCGACGCGGCGCCCTGGATCCAGCTCGCGATCCTGTCGCTCCTCAACCTCACGGTGCTGGCGGTGATCGTCTTCCGCCTCGCCGCCCCCCTCCTCGTGCCCGACCCGCCGCCCGCTCCCGGCCGGGTGCCGGACGCGGAACTGCCGGTCTACACCGTGCTGGTGGCGCTCTACCGCGAGGCCGAGGTGGTGCCGCGCCTCGTCAAGGCCCTGGAACGGCTCGACTACCCGGTCTCCAAGCTCGACCTCAAGTTCGTGATCGAGGCCGACGATGCGGCCACCGCGGCGGCGCTCTCTGCCCGTCCGCTGCCGGCGCGGTTCGAGATCGTGACGGCACCGCCGGGCCTGCCGCGCACCAAGCCGCGGGCCCTCAACGTCGCCCTGCCGCTCGCCCGCGGCGAGCACCTCGTGGTCTACGACGCCGAGGACGTGCCCGATCCCGGCCAGCTCCGGGCCGCCGCCGCCCTGTTCCGGGCCGGCCCGGCGCGGCTCGCCTGCCTGCAGGGGCGGCTGGTGATCGACAACACCGACGATTCCTGGCTCACGCGCTGCTTCACGCTCGAATATTCGGCGCTGTTCGACGTGGTGCTGCCGCTGCTGAGCGCCGCGCACCTGCCGGTGCCGCTCGGCGGCACGACCACCCACTTCCGCACCCGGGTGCTGCGCGAGGTCCATGGCTGGGACGCCTGGAACGTCACCGAGGATGCCGATCTCGGCCTGCGGCTGGCGCTCGCCGGCTACCGGGTCGGCGATCTGCCGCTCTCGACCCTGGAGGAGGCGCCCGCCCACCTGCATCCCTGGCTGCGCCAGCGCGTGCGCTGGATGAAAGGCTTCGTCCAGACCGCGATCACCCACAGCCGGCACCCGGTCCGGGCGTGGCGCCGCCTCGGCCCCCTCGGCCTGCTCTGCGCGGTGGCGATGGTGCCCGGCACGGTGATCTCGGCGCTGGCCTACCCGTTCGGAATCGCGCTGGCGGCCTGGGCCCTGACCGCCGACCCGCTGCCGGACGCCCCCGACTTCCTCGCCAATCTTCTCACCGCCACGGGCGTCACGGTGTTCCTCGCCGGCCTTGGGGCGATGTGGCTGCCGGCGCTCGCCGGTTGCCGGCGGCGGGGCTGGTGGTGCCTCGCCCCCTGGGCGCTCGCCCTGCCGGTCTACTACCTCTTCGTCAGCCTCGCCGCGTGGCTCGGCCTCGTCGAGCTGCTGCTCGCGCCCTACCGCTGGAACAAGACCACGCACGGGCGCGCCGCCACCTCCCGCACCGGGGCGATGCGGCGCGACAGGCTCAGAGCTGGCGCGCCACCTCGGCGGCGGCGTCCGCGGCCGGGCGCATCAGGTTGAGCGAGCCGACGAAGTGGCCGCGTCCGTCCATGATGTAGACGAGTGCGGTGTGCTCCATGGTGTAGTCGCCTTCCTTGAGCGGCACTTTGCGGCTGTAGGCGCGGTAGGCCTTGACGGTGGCGGCGACCGCCTCGGGCGAGCCGGTCAGCCCGACGATGCGGGGATCGAAGCTCGACAGGTACTCCTTGAGCGCCGCGGGCGTGTCGCGCTCGGGGTCGACGCTGACGAACAAGGCCTTCACGTCGCGGCCCTTGGGGCCGAGCGCCACCAGCACGTCGGAGATCTGCTGCAGGGTGGTCGGGCAGATGTCCGGGCAGTGGGTGAAGCCGAAGAACACCAAGTGCGGCGTGCCGGAAAAGTCGCGGTCGGTGACGGTGCGACCGTCCTGGTTCACCAGGGTGAACGGCCCGCCGACCGTGCTGGTGCCGGTCGCCGGGCGGCCGAGCATCATGCTGGCGGCGAGCCCCAGCACCGCGAGGCCGAGGGCGAAGACGAGGAGCGGGATCGCGGCGCTGCGCATCCGGGGCGTGAGGGGCATCGGCGGTCTCCATCCTGGCTTGCCGGGGGCGGGCGGCGCCGGTGGAGCACCGCCCGCCCCCGGCGGCAAGGGGGCACGGGGTCGCCCCGGCGAAGAAAGCGGGCACGAGTTCGCCGGCGAAGAAAGCGGGCGCGGGGTTGCCCTGGGGCAGAAAGCGGGCGCGGGGCGCTCCCTTCCACGGAATCGTCCCGCGGCGGTGGCGCGGCGCGGATGCCCGCGCGATGGGCGCAGCACTGCCCTGCGTATGGGCAGCCCTCCGCGGCCGGCCCCCGTGTTGCGTTGCGGCGCGGCCTCTCCTATCGCTCGCGCCCAGCGGTGCCGTGCCTGACGCGGTGTCCGACCCCGTTTTCAAGACGACCTGCCAAGAAGACCGCCATGGCCGACAAACTCTCGCTGCCCAAGGACAAGATTCGCGTCCTGCTGCTCGAAGGCATCAACGACAGCGCCGTCGCGCTGCTCGAAGCCTCGGGCTACGTGACGGTGACCCGGCTCGCCAAGGCTCTCGATCCGGCCGACCTGCGCCAGGCGATCAAGGGCGTCCACATCGTCGGCATCCGCTCGCGCACCCAGCTCGACGAGGCCGCCTTCGAGGCCGCCGACCGGCTGATGGCGGTGGGCTGCTTCTCGGTCGGCACCAACCAGGTCGATCTCGAGGCGGCGCGCCGGCGCGGCATCCCGGTCTTCAACGCGCCGTTCTCCAACACCCGCTCGGTGGCCGAGCTCGTCATCGGCGAGATCGTGATGCTGCTCCGCCGCATCGTGCCGCGCTCGGTCTCGGCCCATGTCGGCGGCTGGGACAAGTCGGCCAACGGCTCGTTCGAGGTCCGCGGCAAGACGCTCGGCATCGTCGGCTACGGCAATATCGGCTCGCAGCTCTCGAACCTCGCCGAGGCGATGGGCATGCGGGTGATCTTCCACGACCTCACCGACCGCCTGCGCCACGGCAACACCGAGCCGGTCGACAGCCTGACCGCCCTGCTGTCGCAGAGCGACGTGGTCTCGCTGCACGTGCCCGAGACCGCCTCGACCCACAACATGATCGGCGAGGCCGAGATCCGGGCGATGAAGCCGGGCTCGTACCTGATCAACAACTCGCGCGGTACGGTGGTCGACCTCGACGCCCTGGCGTCGGCGCTCAAGGACGGTCATCTGCGCGGTGCGGCCGTCGACGTCTTCCCGGTCGAGCCGAAGTCGAACCAGGACCGCTTCGTCTCGCCGCTCCAGGGTCTCGAGAACGTGATCCTGACCCCGCATATCGGCGGCTCGACCGAGGAGGCGCAGGAGCGCATCGGCGCCGAGGTGGCGCGCAAGCTCGTCGATTACTCGGATATCGGCTCGACGGTCGGCGCGGTGAACTTTCCGCAGGTGCAGCTGCCGGCCCGCCCGACGGGCCTGCGCTTCATCCACGTCCAGCGCAACCTGCCGGGCATGCTCGGACGCCTCAACGACACCTTCGCCCGCAAGCAGATCAACATCGCGGCGCAGTTCTACCAGACCGACGGCGAGGTCGGTTACGTCGTGGTCGAGACCGACGCCACCGACGTCGACCCGGAGGCGCTGCTCGAGGAGCTGCGCGCCATCGACGGCACGATCCGGGCGCGGCTGCTCTACGAGCGCCGCTGAACCGACGACGGCGCTCGGCCGCAAGGCCGGGCGCCACTCTCACGGAGACACCGTTCGCAACGCCCCGGCCCGCCGGGGCGTCTTCTTTTAGTGTGCGGCCGAGGCCAGCGCCTCGGTCACCACCGCCTCGCGCTCGCCGCGGCCGAGCGCATCGCCCACCATCACGATCGCCGGCCCCTCCAGCCCCGCCGCCTCGACGCGGTCGGCGAGGTCGTGGGCCGTGGCCTGCACCACCGCCTGGTCGGGCCGGGTGGCGTTGAAGACCACCAGCGCGGGGGTCGCGGGCGGCAGGCCCTCCGAGATAGCCTGGGCGAGGAGTGCACGCATGGTGCGCTTGGGCATGTAGATCACCGTGGTGACCGTCGGGTCGGCGAGCGCCGCCCAGTTGAGGTCGTCCGGGAGCGTGCCGCGGCGGTCGTGGCCGGTGACGTATTGCAGGCGGCGCGCCGCGTCGCGGTGAGTGAGCGAGATGCCGAGCGAGGCCGCCGCCCCTTGCGCCGCCGTGACGCCGGGCACCACCGTGACCGGGATGCCGGCCTCGCGGCAGGCATCGATCTCCTCGCCGGCCCGGCCGAAGACCAGGGGATCGCCGGACTTGAGCCGCACCACCCGCTTGCCGCCCTTGGCGAGCGACACCATCAGGGCGTTGATGTCGTCCTGGCGGCAGGACGGGCCGTGGCCGGTCTTGCCGACCAGCATCGTGCGGGCCTCGCGGCGCGCGTAATCCAGGATCTCCGGGGCGACGAGGTCGTCGTACAGGATCACGTCGGCGCTGCGCAGGGCCCGCAGGGCCTTGAGGGTGAGGAGCTCGGCGTCGCCCGGGCCCGCGCCGACGAGGACCACGCTGCCGCCGGTCGGCGCGGCATCGCTCTCGGCGATGAGCGCGTCGAGGTCGGCGCGGACCGGCGCCCGCTCGGGGTTGGCGAAGGCGAGGTCGGTGAAGCGCTCCCAGAAGGCGCGGCGCTCGCCGAAGACGTGGTACCGGGCGCTCACCTCGGCGCGCCAGTCGCGGGCGGCGGCCACCCAGGCCTTGAAGCCCGCGGGCAGCATCGCCTCGATGCGGGCCCGCACGGTCTGGCCGAAGACCGGGACCGCGCCCTCGGTCGAGATGCCGACGACGAGGGGCGAGCGGTTGACGATGGCGCCGAACGAGACGTCGCACAGATGCGGCCGGTCGATGGCGTTGACGATGGCGCCCGCCGCGCGGGCCGCCCCGACGAAGCATTCGCACTCGCCCTCGTCCTCGAAGGCCGCGATGGCGAAGGCGGCGCCTTCGAGATCGGCCGGCGACCAGTCGCGCGCGTGCAGCACCACCTTGCCGGCGACGGCCTCGGCGGGGGCGCCCCGCATCTCCTCGGTCGGCTCGGGGGCGAAGACGTCGACATGGGCGCCGGCGGCGGCGAGCAGCTTCACCTTCCAGGCCGCGCCGCCGTTGGCGCCGGCCAGCACCGCGCGCTTGCCCGTGAGCGTCACGAAGACCGGCAGCACGGCCAGGGGCTCGAGGCCCGGGGAGCGGGTCTCGCGGGGAGCACGGGGGGTACGCATGGGAGGGTGAGCTTCTGCAACCAGTCTCGGGAAATCCTGAGTCATCAGATGCGCCTATGCGGAAGCCGGTGCAAGTTCCCCGGCCGCGCGTTCGGAGGCCAGCAGCTTGCGGATCTCGGGGATGCACGAGCCGCAATTTGTCCCGGCCTTGCACGCCGCCCCGACCGCCTCGACCCCGTGCGCCCCGCCCTTGATCGCCGCCCGGATCGTATCGAGGCCGACGGTATGGCAGGCGCAGACCAGCGGGCCGGTGCCGGCGCTCTCGGCGCGCCCCGAGATCAGCGCCCGGCGGGCCGAGGGCTCCAGCAGTTCCTGGGTACGGAAGAACGCCTTGGCGGCGTCCCAGGTCGGGCGCTCCGAGGCGGGCGCGAGCGCCAGCACGCCGAGGAGCCGCGCGTCCCGGAAGGCGGCGGCGCGGTAGCGGCCGCGGGCCGGGTCGGCGTACTCGCTGAACGTCGCACCGGGGAAGAGGTCGCGCATCAGGGCGCTCGCCTCCGGCGCCCCGTCCTGGCTGGCGAAGATCAGGCCGGTCGCGCCCTCCAGGCTCGCCCGCGCCCACCACCAGCCGTAGGGCGCCGCCACCATGTCGCGGGTGATGAGGTAGCCGCGGGAGCGGTAGGGCTCGGGGGCGATCGAGGCCGGGGTCGCCTTGAGCTCGGGCTGGCCCGAGACGGGATCGACCGCGCCCTGTGCCAGCGCGCCGACGCGGCCATCCGAGGTGTTGGCCTCGCTCCAGTGCATCGGGGCAAACAGCATGCCGGCCTGGGCGCCCGGCGTCACCATGACCTCCAGCACCGCCGCGCCGTGGGCGGTGCGCACGCGCGCGAGGTCGCCGTCGGTCAGGCCGGCAACGCCTGCGTCGTCGGGATGGATCTCGACGAAGGGCACCGCCCGGTGGGCCGAGAGGCGGGGGCTCTTCCCCGTGCGGGTCAGGGTGTGCCAGTGGTCGCGCACCCGGCCGGTGTTGAGGCGGAGCGGCAGCGCGTCGCTGGTTCCTTGCGCCAGCGCCGGCTTCTGCACCGCGACGAAGCGGGCCTTGCGGTCGCGGGTGAAGAAGCCGCCCTGGGCGAAGAAGCGGCTCTGCGGCGCCTTGGCCTTACGGGTCAGGGGCCATTGCACCGGCGCCGCCGCGTCGTAGGCGGCGTCCGTGATGTCGGCCAGCCCGCCGAGATCGAAGTCGCGGGTGCCGCGATTCTCGAACTCCGAGAGGGCGGCGTGCTCGCGAAACACCGCGGCGGCGTTGCCCCAGGCGAACGCCTTGGCGTGGCCGAGGCGCTTGGCCACCTGCGCCATGATCCACCAATCGGCCTTCGCCTCGCCGGGGGTGGCCAGGAAGGCGCGCTGGCGCGAGATGCGGCGCTCGGAATTGGTCACCGTGCCGTCCTTCTCGCCCCAGGCGAGGGCCGGGAGGACGATGGCGTTGCGGGCCCGCACCGTATCGGTATCCGCCACCACCTCGGAGACGACGTAGGTGTCGAGCTTTTGCAGCGCCGCCCGCACCCGGTCGGCTCGGGGCATCGAGACGGCGGGGTTGGTGCCCATCACCCAGAGCGCCTTGATCTTGCCGCGCTCGATCGCCTCGAACAGCGCCACCGCCTTCATGCCCTCGCCGGTGATGATGTTCGGCGCGTTCCAGAACCGGCGCACCAGATCGACCTCTTCCGGCGTGAAATGCATGTGGGCCGCCAGCATGTTGGCGAGCCCGCCGACCTCGCGCCCGCCCATGGCGTTGGGCTGGCCGGTCAGCGAGAACGGCCCCATGCCGGGCTGGCCGATGCGGCCGGTGGCGAGGTGGCAATTGATGATCGCGTTGGCCTTGTCGGTCCCTTGGGCCGACTGGTTCACCCCCTGCGAGGTGGCGGTGACGACCCGCGGCGTGGTGCGGAACAGGGTGAAGAAGGTCTCGACCTCGGCCTCGGTCAGGCCGGTCGCGGCGGCGGTCGCCGCGATGCTCGGGGCGATCTGGCGGGCACGCTCCAGGGCCGGCTCGAAGCCGGCGGTGTGCTCGGCGATGTAGCGCGGATCGAGAGCGCCGTGATCGGCGAGATGGACCAGGAGGCCGGAGAACAGGGCGGTGTCGGTGCCGGGCCGGATGCCGAGGAAAAGGTCGGCCTCCTCGCCGGTCTGGGTCTGGCGCGGGTCGATGGCGACGATCTTGGTGCCGCGCTTCTCCCGCGCATCGAGCATGCGGCGAAACAGGATCGGGTGGCACCAGGCGGTGTTGGAGCCGACGAGCACCAGGAGGTCGGCCTCGTCCAGGTCCTCGTAGCAGCCCGGCACGGTGTCGGAGCCGAAGGCCCGGCGATGCGCCGCGACCGAGGACGACATGCACAGCCGCGAATTGGTGTCGACGTGCGGCGTGCCGATGAAGCCCTTCGCCAGCTTGTTGGCGACGTAATAGTCCTCGGTGAGCAGCTGGCCCGAGAGGTAGAACGCGACCGAATCCGGTCCATGCGCGGCGATCGTCCGCCTGAATCCCTCCGCCACGGCATCGAGCGCCTCGTCCCAAGCCACCCGCCGCCCGGCGATCTCCGGGTGCAGCACGCGGTCGTCGAGGGAGAGGGTTTCCCCGAGCGCCGAGCCCTTCGAGCACAACCGGCCGAAATTCGCCGGATGCTGCGGATCGCCCGCGACGCTCGCACCCCCCTGCCCGTCCGGCCGGGCGAGCACGCCGCAGCCGACGCCGCAATACGGGCAGGTGGTGCGGACGGGGGCGGCCTCGGGAGCGAGGGCCGGCACGTGCAGGTTCATCGCGGGAGCCTTTCGCCGGGCGTGGGGTGGGGCCGGTGGATTCGGGCAAGCAAGGGGTGGGCCGCCGGGCGGCGGCAGAGCCCATCATTCAGTGAGACGGACGTCCTGCTCGGCCTTGGGAAGCGGCCGGCCCTTGTCGGGTGTTCTCCGCCTTCGACCTCATCCTGAGGTGCGGGCGATCGAAGATCGCTGAGCCTCGAAGGAGGAATCCAGGGATCGCGGAGACTTCTGGAGCCCTCCTTCGAGGTCAGTCAATCTCCGATGGACTGACACCTCAGGATGAGGTCGAGGGCGGGAGAAGCCTTGAACCGCCGATTTCAGTAAACGTCCGCCTGATACCGGTTCGCCTTCTTGAGCGCCGCGAGATACGCCACCGCCTCCTCGGGGCTCTTGCCGCCATGGGTCGCCGCCACGTCGATGATCGCGCGCTCGACGTCCTTGGCCATGCGCTTGGCGTCGCCGCAGACGTAGAAGTGGGCGCCGTCCTCGAACCAGCGCCACAGCTCGCGGCCGTTCTCGCGCATCCGGTCTTGGACGTAGGTCTTCTCGGCCCCGTCGCGCGACCAGGCCAACGACAGGCGGGTCAGCACGCCCTGGTCCTTCAGGCCGTTGAGCTCGTCGCGGTAGAAGAAGTCCGAGGCCTGGCGCTGGTGGCCGTAGAACAGCCAATTCCTGCCCGGCGCCGCGGTGGCGGCGCGCTCGCGCAGGAAGGCGCGGAACGGCGCGATGCCGGTGCCCGGGCCGACCATGATGACCGGGGTCTCGGGCGTCGAGGGCAGGCCGAAGCCGTGGGCCTTCTGGAGGTAGACCTTCACCTTGGCGGTCTCGGCCAGGCGCTCGCCGAGATGGGTCGAGGCGACGCCGAGCCGCAGGCGCGAGCGATGGCTGTAGCGCACCGCATCGACGGTGAGCGAGACCCGGCCCGGATCGGCCTTGGGCGAGGACGAGATCGAGTAGAGCCGCGGCTGCAGCTCGTCGAGGGCCTCCAGAAAGACCTCGGCGTCGGGGCGCGCGCCCGGGAACTTGTGCAGCGCCCCGAGCACGTCGAGATAGGCCGCGTCGCCGTCCGGATCCTCGCCGGCGCTGAGCGCCTGCGCCTTCCTGCGCTGCGCGCCGGAGGTCAGCAGCGAGAGGAGCTGGAACAGCCCGTCGGGGGCGCCGCCCAGCGAGTAGTTGGTCAGCAGGTGATCGCGCAGCGTCTTCTCGCCGAGCTTCGTCGCGATGACCCGCTCGGGCCGGGCGCCGAGCTCGGCGATGACCGCATCGGCCAGGGCCGGGGCGTTGGCGGGAAACAGGCCCAGCGAATCGCCGACGACGTAGTCGATGCCGGTGCCGGCGAGGTCGATCTCGACGTGCCAGGTCTCCTTCTCGCCGCCGGGCGCGTTGAGGCGGCGGCGGGAGAGAAAGACCGCCTCGGCCGGGTTCTCGCGGCACAGGCCGTAGGGACCGACCGGGGCTTCGGCCTTCGGGGCATCGTCGGAGGCCGGCGCGGCGCCGGCCGGGGCCGCGGCACCGAACTCCGCCTCGAGCTTCTTCAGCATCCGGAGCGTGTCCTTGCCGCCCGGCTGGCACAGGTTCAGGCGCTCCTCGGTCTTGAGGAAAAGGGCGTTGGCATAGTCGGCGCAGTTGTAGCCGCACTGGCCGCAATCCTGCTGGGCCATGGCGGCCATCAGCTTCTGCGGCTCCGAGCGCTCCTTGGCCAGCGCCATGCGGTCGTCGAGGGGCATCGACGGGTCGTGCCAGGGCGCGTCGCCGTTGTCGGCGAGCGCCGGCCCGCCGGGCGCCTCGCCCGCCGGCAACGCCGTCGCGCCCTCGACCGCCGGTCCGAGCAGGGCGGCGAAGTAGCCCGACAGCCAGGCGCGCTGGTCGGTGGTGAAGGGAGCGGATTCGGGGATCAGGACGAGCGGGGGAGCGACGTGCTGGGTCATCGGGGGTTACCGGAGAAGAGGGGCGTTCCGCCGGTGATGCACCGGCCGTCTCCTCTCCCCGCGGGCGGGGAGAGGGCCGTGTCCCCGTTCAGGGGACACGGCGAGCGCAGGCGAAGCCGGAGCGGGGGTGAGGGGGGCTCGACGAGCGAGACTCATCCGGAAACGCCCCTCACCCTCGCCCTGCGGGCTTGCCGCGCCCCCGACGAGGGGGGCGCGCCCCTCTCCCCGCCCGCGGGGAGAGGAGAAGGGTGCCTTAGTGTCTCTCACAAAACTCCTGATCACTGCTTCGGCTTGCTGTGGCAGCGACATTGCGGCGGGAGTTTTGTGAGATGCACTTACTCGGCCGCCTCCAGCAGCCGTTCGCCGGCGAGGCCCTTCAGCGCCTCCGGCCCGCGGCGGGCGGTGTAGGCCTGGAAGGTCTCCTGCGAGCCGGTGCGGTTGGCGAGATAGTCGTTGAGCAGGGCTTCGATCCGGCCCGGACACTCCTCGGCCTTCACGGCCTTCCAGATCTCGGTGCCGATCTTGGCCGCCTCGCCGAAGCCGCCGCCGACCACGATGTCGTAGCCCTCGACGGTGTCGCCCTCCTCGCTCACCGTCACCTTGGCGCCGATGAGGCCGATATCGCCGATGTAGTGCTGGGCGCAGGAATGGTGGCAGCCGGTGAGGTGCACGTTCACCGGCACGTCGAGCCCCGGCACGGCGGCCTCGACGTGGTCGGCGATGAGGAGCGCGTGGCCCTTGGTATCGGCGGCGGCGAACTTGCAGCCGCGGTTGCCCGTGCAGGCGACGAGACCGGCGCGGATGCTCGACGCCTTGGTGGAGAGCCCTAAGCGCGCCACGCGGGACTCGACCTCGGCCACCTTGTCGTCGGGCACACCCGAAAAGAGAAAATTCTGCCACACGGTCAGGCGAATCTGGCCGTCGCCGCACTCGCGGGAAATTTTCGCCAGTTCCCGCATCTGGTCGGTGGTCATCTTGCCGACCGGCAGGACGACGCCGATCCAGTTCAGGCCGGCCTGCACCTGCTCGTGCACGCCGACATGGGCGTAACGGTCGAAGCCGCCGCGAGGCTTCACTTGGGAGGGATCGACCCGCTCCAGCTTGCGGCCGAGCTTGTCTTCCACGGCCGCGAGGTACTTGTCGTAGCCCCAGGCGTCGAGGACGTACTTCATCCGCGCCTTGTTGCGGTTGGTCCGGTCGCCGTTCTCGATGAAGACCCGCAGGATCGCATCGGCGACGGCGTTGCACTCCTTCGGCCTCAAGACCACGCCGGTGTCGCGGGCGATGTCGCGATGGCCGGTGATGCCGCCGAGCACGAGGCGCATCCAGATTCCGGGCTCGATGCCCGCGCCTTCCATCACCTCGACCGCCTGGAAGCCGATGTCGTTGGTCTCCTCCAGCACTGGCAGCACGCCGCCGCCGTCGAAGGCGACGTTGAACTTGCGCGGCAGGCCGAAGAGCGAGCGGTCGTTGAGGATGTGGTTGTGCCAGGACTTGGCGAGCGGGCGCGTGTCGAGCAGTTCCTGGGCGTCGATGCCGGCGGTGGGCGAGCCGGTGACGTTGCGGATGTTGTCCGCCCCCGCGCCCCGTGCCGTCAGGCCGAGATCGATCAGCCCGTCGAGGAAGGGCTGGCCGTGCTCGGGCGAGATTTCCCGCACCTGGAGGTTGGCGCGCGTCGTGACGTGGCTGTAGCCGCCGCCATGGGCGTCCGCGAGGTCGGCGATGCCGGCGAACTGCCAGTGGTGCAGGATGCCGTTGGGGATCCGCAGGCGGCACATGTAGGAGTTCTGGGCCGGAGCGACCCAGAACAGGCCGTGATAGCGCCAGCGGAAATTGTCCTCGGGTTTCGGCGCCTTGCCGGTCTCGGCCTCGGCGATGAGCCGGTTGTGGCCGTCGAACGGGTTCTCGGCCCGCTTCCACTTCTCCTGGTCGGCGAGCTTGCCGCCGTTCTTCACGGTGCGGTCCTGCGCCTTGATGTGGCTCGCGTCCGGCCCGGTCGGCTCGGCGGCGTGGGCAGGCGCAGTTCCGCCGCCGGCGAGGCCGCCGGTCATGCGGATCGCGGCGATGCCGTGGGAGAAGCCTTCGAGGTAGCGCTTCTGCTCGGCGTCGAAGTCGTCGGCCATCGCGGGCTCCTTCACGCTGCGAGGGGGTGGGAGACGGGACGCCCGAACATCAGGTCGTCCCGGTCGTCGGACGTGATGGTGTCGCCGGTGCGGATCAGGGACTTGCACCAGCCCTGCTCGGCGACGTCGCCGACGAAGACCGCGCCGATCAGTCGGTCGCCGTCGATCACGAGCTTGCGGTAGAGGCCAGCCGTCGGATCGCTCCAGGTCACGGCCTCGGCGCCGTCCGGCACGTCGACCGCGCCGGCGGAGAAGACCGGCAGGCCCGACACCTTGAGGCTGGTCGCGAGCGAGGTGCCGGCGTAAGTCGCCTCGATCCCGCAGAGGTGGCGGGCGAGCACCTCGGCCTGCTCGTAGGCCGGCTCGACGAGGCCGTAGGTCTGGCCCCGGTGCTCGGCGCATTCGCCCAGCGCGTAGATGCCCGGGACCGAGGTCGCCATCGTGTCGTCGACCCGGATGCCGCGGCCGACCGCGAGGCCGGCGCTTGCCGCCAGCGCCGTCGAGGGACGCACGCCGACCGACATGACCACGAGATCGGCCGGCAGCACCGTGCCATCCGAGAGAATCAGGCGCTCGACCCTGCCGTCGCCCTCGACCGACGCGGTGTCGGCGCTGAGCAGAACCCGCACGCCGCGGGCCTCCATCGCCTCGCGCACGAGGCCTGCGGCGGCGTGGTCGAGCTGGCGCTCCATCAGCCGGTCCATGACGTGCAGCAGCGTCGTGTCGACGCCGAGGCGCGCCAGGCCCACCGCCGCCTCCAACCCGAGGAGCCCGCCGCCGATCACGATCGCCCGGGCGCCCGCCACCGCCGCCCGGCGGATCGCCGCGACGTCGGCGAGGTCGCGGAAGGTGATGACCCCGGGCAGGTCCATGCCGGGCTTCGGCAGCCGGATCGGCACCGAGCCGACCGCCAGGACCAGCTTGTCGAAAGGAAGCACCAGCCCTTCGCCGACGCGGACGATGCGCTCCGCCGTGTCGATGGCGGTGGCGGGCGCGCCGGTGACGAGGGTGATGCCGTGCTCGGCGTACCAGTCGAGCCCGCGGAAGGTGCAGGCCGCCTCGTCGACCTCGCCGCCGAGCAGCGACGACAGGAGCACACGGTTGTACGCCGCCACCGGCTCGGCGCCGATGCAGGTGACGGTGAAGCGGCCGGGGGCGGCATCGAGCAGCCGCTCCAGGAAGCGGAGCGAGGCCATGCCGTTGCCGATGACGACGAGGCGCTCGGACATGCGCGTCAGGCCGCGATCGCGGGTTTGGCGTGGCGGGCGTAGAGGAATTCCAGCACCTCGGCCCGGGCATGGGTGTAGGTCGGGTCCTCGACGAGCTCCAGGCGCTTGCGCGGCCGGGCGAGCGGCACCGTCAGAACCTCGCCGATCGTCGCCGAGGGGCCGTTCGTCATCATGACGATCCGGTCGGAGAGGAGCACCGCCTCGTCGACGTCGTGGGTGATCATGATCACGGTGTTCTTCAGCCGCAGGTGGATCTCCATCAGCTGATCTTGGAGATGCGCGCGGGTCAGGGCGTCCAGCGCTCCGAAGGGCTCGTCCATGAGGAGCACCTTGGGCTCCATGGCGAGCGCCCGGGCGATGCCGACGCGCTGCTTCATGCCGCCGGAGATCTCGTGCGGGCGCTTCTCGGCGGCATGGGTCATGTTGACGAGCGCGAGGTTGTGCTCGATCCACTCGCGCCGCTCCGCCCGGCTCTTCTTCGACCTCAAGACCTTGTCGACGGCGAGCGCCACGTTCTCGCGCACGGTGAGCCAGGGCAGGAGAGAGTGGTTCTGGAAGACCACGGCCCGCTCGGGGCCGGGGCTGTTCACTTCCTTGCCGTCGAGGAGGACGCCGCCGGTGGAGGCCTTGAGCAGGCCCGCCACGATGTTGAGCACCGTCGACTTGCCGCAACCGGAATGGCCGATCAGCGAGACGAACTCGTCCTTGTCGATCTTCAGGTCGACGTCGCGCAAGACTTCCGTGGTGCGCCCGGCCCGGGTGAAGCTGATGCCGACCTGTTCGAGGCTGAGATGGGTCATGGTTGGCCTCCTCAGGCCGTGGCGGTGCCGCGGGTGACGAGGTGGCCGAGGCCGGCGACGAGGCGGTCGAGCACGAAGCCGATCACCCCGACATAGACCAGGGCCACGATGATCTCGCTGATGTGCGAGGAGTTCCAGGCATCCCAGATGAAGAAGCCGATGCCGACGCCGCCGATCAGCATCTCGGCCGCCACGATGGCGAGCCAGGACAGGCCGACGCCGATGCGAAGACCGGTGAAGATGTAGGGTGCGGCCGAGGGCAGCATCACCTTGGCGAAGAACTCGAAGGCGTTGAGGCGGAGCACCGCCGCGACGTTGCGATAGTCCTGCGGGATGTTGCGGATGCCGACCGCGGTGTTGATGATGATCGGCCAGATCGAGGTGATGAAGATCACGAAGATCGCCGAGGGCTGGCCGTCCCGGAAGGCGGCGAGTGACAAGGGCAGCCAGGCGAGCGGCGGGATGGTGCGCAGGACCTGGAAGATCGGGTCGAGCCCGCGCATCGCCCATTCCGACTGGCCGACGAGGGTGCCCAGCATCACGCCGGCGATCACCGCCAGAGTGAAGCCGAGCGCCACCCGCTGGAGGCTGGCGCTGATGTGCCAGAAGAGCCCCTTGTCGGTGCCGCCGTTGTCGTAGAACGGGTGGGCGATGATGTCCCAGGCCTCCGTGACGACGCGCGAGGGCGGCGGCAGGCCGGCGCCGGGGCGCTGGCACAGCACTTCCCAGAGCAGCAGGAAGACCGCCAGCACGACGAGCGGCGGGACGATCCGCAGCGCCAGGCCTTTCAGGGCGGCGCGGGTGACGAGGGGGCGGCGGGCCCCCTCCGGTTTGACGGCGGCGACGCGCCCGAGGGTGGTTCCGAGAGCCATGTCACGCCACCTTCTTGATGCCGAGGCTGTTGAGGTAGGCGGACGGATCCGCCGGATCGAAGACCTTGCCGTCGAAGAAGGTCTCCTTGCCGCGCGAGGTCGAGGACGGGGCGGTCACGCCCATGGTCTTCGCGACCTCGCGCCAGATGTCCTCGCGGTTCACCTTCTCGATGAGGGCCTTGGTGTCGGTCTGGGGATCGAACTTGCCCCAACGGATGTCCTCGGTGAGGAACCAGAGGTCGTGCGACTTGTACGGGTAAGAGGCGTCGTCGGCCCAGTACTTCATGATATGGGGGCTGTTCGACACCTTGCGGCCGTCGCCGTAATCGAATTCCCCCTTCATCCGCTTGACGACGTCGGTCGCCGGAACGTTGATCCACTGGCGCTTGGCGACGATGCCGGCGAGCTCGTCGCGGTTTTCCGGCTTGTCGCACCATTGCTGCGCTTCCATCACCGCCGCCAGGAGGGCCTTGGCGGCGTTGGGGTACTTGTCGACCCATGAGGCGCGCATGCCGAGCGCCTTCTCCGGATGGTCCTTCCACAACTCGCCGGTGGTGAGCGCGGTGTAGCCGATGCCTTGCGTGATCAGCTGCTCGTTCCACGGCTCGCAGACGCAGAAGCAATCCATCGTGCCGACCTTCATGTTCGCCACCATCTGGGGCGGCGGCACGACGATGGTCTCGATGTCCTTGTCCGGGTCGATGCCGCCGGCGGCGAGCCAGTAGCGGATCCAGAGGTCGTGGGTGCCGCCCGGGAAGGTCATCGCGGCCTTCACCGACTTGCCGGACGCCTTCTTGCGCTCCAAAGCCGCCTTGAAGGGCTTGGCGTCGAGGGCGACCTTGTCGCCCATATGCTCCTTGGCGACCGAGATGCACTGCCCGGCGAGGTTGAGCCGGGCCAGGATGTACATCGGGACCGGAACGTTGTTCTGCGTCACCCGGCCGGCGCTGATCAGGTAGGGCATCGGGGTCAGGATGTGGGCTCCGTCGATGCCGTTGCCCTCCGAGCCCAGGACCAGGTTGTCGCGGGTGGTGCCCCAGGAGGCCTGCTTCAGGACCTCGACGTCGGGCATGCCGTGACGCGCGAAGATCCCCTTCTCCTTGGCGACGAAGAGCGGGGCGGCGTCGGTGAGCGCGATGAAGCCGAGCTTGGCGCCCTTCACCTCGGGTCCGGCTCCTTGCGCGAAGGCGCCGCCCGGCAGGGCGACGCGGCTGGCCGCTGCCAGCGACAGGGCGCCGGCCGCCCCCTTGAGGAGACCGCGACGCGTGGTGTGCTCAACGCTGCTCATCGATGACTCGCCCTCAAGTCGTTCGCGCCGCCGAGGCGCTCGATCCGGTTCGGAACGCAAAAAGCCGCTGCCCAAGGTCGTCCGTCGGCCGCGCGGATGCGAGCCCATCGGGGAACTCGGGTCAGCGGCTTTGCTGACTGTCGGTGCCCGTCGACGCTGACGGACGGGAGGGGGTAGCAGGTTTCGTGCCAACTACCTTGCGGACCAATCAAGTGCTTGAAATCGGTATCGTTCGCAGCTTGGCCGGATTGGCCGGAGCGCCGGTCCGGTGGGCGCGTGCGATGCACAAATGATAGGCTCGGCGGGCGGGGAATGGGCAGCGATGCGGGGACGGGACAGGCCGTCCCCCGATCGGTCGTCGCGGGCGGGGACTCGCGGGCGATCCCGGGAGCCGCCGAACGCTCCGTCACGACCGGGACGCCGCCTCTCGACCTCCTTCGCGAGAACGAGTTGTCTCGCGAGACGAACTTGTCTCGCGAAGCGGCCGCACCGACGGCATCGTATCGCCCGGACCCGGGCGTACCCGTCCCGGCGGTCCTCTCCTCGGCCGCCGTCCGAGGTTCGGAGCCAGGTACCAGACCACGGCAGCCAGGACGGTCGCGCCTCCGATCAGCGCGCCCTGTCCGGGATCCTCGGACACGACGATCCACACCCAGAGCGGGCCGAGCACGACATCGAGAAGGCCGATCAGCGCCGCTTCCGTGGACGGGATATGACGGCTGCCCGTCAGGAACAGGAGGAAGGACAGGGACGTCGTCAGGACGCCGAGGGCGGCGAGCAGCACCAGGGTGGTCGGGCCCGGCACCGCGCCCGACGACATCGGCAGGGCCACCAGCACGCACAGGAGCGCGGCCACGGCGTTGACCCGGACGAGATCGATCCGCGCGAAGCGGCGCGCCACGATCAGAAGCCCCGCGAAGGCGAGGGTCATCAGGAGGGCGAGCCCATTCCCTGCCACGCCGTCGAGACGGGCCGACTGGCCGGCGACCAGGAGAACTCCGCCCAGGGCCGCCGCGCTCGCGGTCAGCAACCGGCGCGACGGGCGCTCGCCCAGGAGCAGCCACCCCAGCCCCGCGGTCACGAACGGAAGTGTCGCGTAGACGATCAGGACATCGGCCACGCTGGTCAAGGTGAGCGACGCGGCGTAGGCGGCCATGGTGACGGCGGCCAGCATCGATGCGCCGAGACCGATCCACCCGAACGTCGTGCCCCTGGCCGGGCGGAGGACCGAGAACGACAGGAGGGCGAGGCCGGCGAAGACCGAGCGCCACAGGATCAGGTCCCAGGCCGTCAGATCGATCAGGCGCACGAACAGCCCGGCGAGGCTCCACAGGAGCGTGGCGGCCGCCACGAGGAGGAGCCCGTCTCGGCGTCGGTGATTCATCCCCGCATCCCCCTCGATCGAACGGTCCTTGAGACGACCGGTCTACTCATAGCGTTGACGGTCTGAGACGACCAGTCTAATTTTACGTCATGGCACGACGAGACACGCGCGACCTCCTCATCGCGGAGGGCCTGAAGGCCTTCCTGGCCCGGGGCTACGAGGGGATCGGCATCCAGCCGATCCTATCCGGAGCCGGCGTTCCGAAGGGATCGTTCTACAATTTCTTCCCGAGCAAGGAGGCCTACGCGCTGGCGGTCGTCGACGCCTATGCGGCGCGCTACGAGGCGTTCCGGCTCGCCTGCTTCGCGACGGACGGCTCGCCTTTGCAGCGGTTGCGACATTACTTCGAGGCGCTGGAGGCCGAGATGGACGAGGCCGGGGAAACGGGAGGGTGCCTCTACGGCGTCCTGGCTCAGACGAGCGCGCCGCACAGAGAGGCGATCCGGACGCGGCTTAAGGCCGCCTTCGCGAACTGGCGTACCCAGCTCGCCGGCCTCCTCGACACCGCGAAGGCGGCCGGCGAGCTGTCACCCGCGACCGATACCGCGGGCCTCGCCGACGCCCTCATCGACGCCTACGAGGGCGCCACCGTGCGTATGCGCGCGGAGGGCGACGCGGCAGCGATGAGACGTTTCCGCGAAAGGACGATGGAAGCGCTCCTGTCGGCCGACGCGATGGCGTGAGCGCGCCCGTCGAACCCGTCGGGACGCGGCTCGCAACCGTCTCGGGAGACGGCGGCTCCAGGGAGCCGGGTCTCGCGGGAGCAAGACCGTCGCCCTCTCAAGCGGCCGCCAGCAGGTCCGGCCGGTACAGACCCGCCGCCTCGGCCCGGACCGTGCCCGCCGCGACCTGCCCGGCCGCCGCCATCTCGTCGGCGAGCCAGTCGAGGGATGCTGGGTCGGGGGTCAGTTCGCGCTCCCCGAGCACGAGATAATCCGCGGCCTCGATCACCGGCCCGCCCGGCGCGAGCCGCAGCGTCCCGGCCAGACCTCTCAGGATCAGCGCCGGATCGAGGCCGAGATGGCGCGGGTGGCCGAGCAGTGCGGCCAGCGCCTCGCGGTTCCCCGGATCGCCGCACCAGCGGGCGCTGCGTTTCAGGGCGCGCAGGAGCGGCGCGGCGCGATCGGCCATGTCGGCGGTCAGGGCCAGCACCTTTTCCGGGCAGTCCGGCGCGATGTAGGCGCCGAGCGCCGCGATGCGGCCGACCCCGGCCTCGACCGCGACGGTGCTCCACGGCGCGCCGACGCAGAACCCGTCGATCAGCCCGCGCTCCAGCGCCTCGACGGTACGGGGCGGCGGGACCACGACGAGGCGCACCGCCGACAACGAGCTGCCGCCGAGCGCCAGGAGCCGTCGCAGCTGGTAGGTGTGGCTGGAATAGGGGTGGACGGTGCCGAGCGTCAGCGGCCGCCCCGCCCCGGCCCGGTCCTCGGCGACCCGGGCGAAGGCGCTGGCGACATCCTCCACGGCGTCCGACCGGGCATCGAGTGCCCGCCAGAGCGGCAGCGACAGGGTCACGGCGTTGCCGTTGCGGGCGAGTGCGGCGGGCGCGATCAGCCGGGCCTGCGGTCCGGAGAGGCCCAGGTGGCAGGCGAGCGCCAGCGGCGCCAGCATGTGGGCGCCGTCGAGGAGGCCGAGCGCCAGTTGGTCGCGCAGGGTGGCCCAGGACGGCGCCGGGGCGAGGTCGACGCCGAGCCCCTCCTCCTCCGTGAAGCCGCGCTCCACCGCGGCGATCAGCACCGCGGCGTCGGTGAGCGGGACGTAGCCGAGCTGCAGCCTCATCCGAGCAGGTCCGCGGCGGTGACGATGGCGCGGGCGATGTCGACGATCTTGCGCTTCTCGTTCATGGCCTTGCGCCGGAGCTGCTTGTAGGCCTCGTCCTCGGTCAGCCCCTTGGCGCTCATCAGGATGCCCTTGGCGCGCTCGATCAGCTTGCGGTCGGCCAGTTCGCCCTTCGCCTCGCTGAGCTCGCGCTGGAGCCGCGCGAAGGCGTTGAAGCGCAGGATCGCGATCTCGATGATCGGCTTGATCCGCTCGGCGCGCAGGCCGTCGACGATGTAGGCCGAGATGCCGGCATCCACCGCCGCCTGCATCATCGGCGTGTCGGAGCGGTCGACGAACATCGCCACCGGCCGCTCGACGAGGCGCGAGACGCCGAACATCTGCTCAAGGAGGTCGCGGCTCGGGCTCTCGAGGTGGATCACCACCACGTCGGGCGAGACGGCCGACAGCCGGTCGAGGAGGTCGGCGGTGTCGGGGATCACCACCACCCGGGCGCCCTCGACGGCACGCAGGCCCTCCTCCAGGATCGCCGCCCGGGCACGGCTCGGGTCGACGACGGCGATGGTCAGGCTGTCGCCCGGGGACGGGGCGGGGGTCGCGCGGTCGGGCATGTCGGCGTCGGATCACGCAAAAGTCGGGCCGTGCGGGCGGAATCCCGCGCGACGACCCGGGAACGGGGTGGTCACGTCCGCTCCCTAACCCAAGGGGGGGCGCGTGGCATCCCCGCCCTCCGTCCGAAGCGGCCGCCGCACGGACCGCCCGCGGACACGAAAGCGCAAAGAAACGGCCCCGCTTCGGCCCGAAACCGGGGCTTCACTGCGGCATCGGCGGCGAGGAGGCTGGGATGCGGGACAAGGGGCGGATGCGCGAGACGGCGACGATCGGCGCCATCGGAAGCCTGCCCGGCGCCTCGCGGGGCTACCTGCCGCTGCTCCCCACCGCCTGCGTGGCGATCTGCCTGGCCGCGGGCTCGCTGTACTGGCGCGAACCGGAGCCGCGGGCGCCAGAGGGCCAGATCGTGGCGATGCAGCCGCTGCCGCCCGGGGCGGACCTGTTCCGCGGCGCTCCCGAGGGCGAGGGGCGGGTGCGCGCCCCCTACCCACTCGAGTTCGAGCGGCAATTCCCCCTGGTGGCGACCCTGCCGCCCGAGGCCGCCATGCCGGCGGAGGCCACCCCGCTGGTCCTGCCGGTGATCGCCGAGGCCAGAATCGGCGAGAAGGCCGCCGAGGAGAAGCCGGAGGGCAAGGCAGCCCGCCGCGCTGCCGCCCCCCACCGCTCCCGCGCGGTGCCGGCGCTCGCGGGCCTGCGCCCGCCGGCCCGGCCCGAGATGCCGAAGGCGAAGGCCCAGACGGAGTCCGCGCCGGAGACCGGACGCAGCCCCGCGACCCGCACGGCGAGCACCGGCCCGGAGACCGGGCGGTCCTCCTCGCCCTGGCTCCCCTTCATGCCGACCGGCCGGGTGGTGACCCAGACCGTGGCGGCGATGGGCGACGGGATGGTGAATGCCGGCGCCGCGATGATCGACCTGATCGACCGCCGGCGCTGACCGGACGCGGCCGGAATCGGGTTGGACCGAAGGGAAGGCCGCTCTAGCTACGGGCGTCACGACTTCCGTTCGGGACGCATCATGGCGTTGCTCATCGAGGATTACGCGCTCGTCGGGGACGGGCGCAGCGCGGCGCTGATCGGGCGCGACGGCAGCGTCGACTGGCTGTGCTGGCCGCGCTTCGACGCCTCCGCCTGCTTCGCGGCCCTGCTCGGCACCCGCGAGGATCACGGCCACTGGAAGATCGCGCCGGCGGGCGCGGCCACCACCACCCGCCGCTACCTGGACGACACGCTGGTCCTCGAGACCATCCACGAGACCCCCGAGGGGGTCGTGCGGGTGCTCGACTACATGCCGGTCGAGGACGGCACCCACTTGGTGCGCCTGGTCGAGGGCGTGCGCGGCCGGGTGGCGATGCGCATGGATCTGGTGGTGCGCTTCGATTACGGCTCCGCCGTCCCCTGGGTGTCGCGCAGCGAGAACGACGACCTGCGCGCCATCGCCGGGCCGAACAAGCTGGTGCTTCGCACCCGTGCGCCGCTCAAGGGGGTCGGCCAGTCGACGGTCTCGGACTTCACGATCGAGGAAGGGCGCAGCACCGCCTTCGTGCTGAGCTGGGGCCTCTCGCACGAGGAGGACCCGCCGCCGATCGAGCCGCGCAAGGTGCTCTCCGGCACCGTCGATTACTGGCGCTCCTGGTGCCGGCGCTGCCGCGGCGGCACGCCCTGGGACGCGGTGCTGACGCGCTCGCTCCTGACCCTCAAGGCGCTGATCTACCGGCCGACCGGCGGGATCGTGGCAGCACCCACCACCTCGCTGCCCGAACAGATCGGCGGGGTACGCAACTGGGACTACCGGTTCTGCTGGCTGCGCGACTCGACCTTCACGCTGCTGGCACTGATGGATGCGGGCTACATCGACGAGGCCCGGGCCTGGCGCGACTGGCTCACCCGGGCGGTGGCGGGCAGCCCCGCCCAGGCCCACATCCTCTACGGCATCGCCGGCGAGCGCCTGCTGCCCGAGATCGAGCTCGACTGGCTGCCGGGCTACGAGGGCTCGCGCCCGGTGCGGGTCGGCAACGCCGCCGCGCAACAGTTCCAGCTCGACGTCTACGGCGAGCTGTTCGACGCCCTCTACCAGGCCCACCAGCGCGGGATGCGGGCCGACGAATCGGGCGTGCGGGTCGGGCGTGCCCTCCTCGACCACCTCGAGCGGGTCTGGCGCGAGCCGGACGAGGGCATCTGGGAGGTGCGCGGCGGGCGCAAGCACTTCGTCCATTCGAAGGTGATGGCCTGGGTCGCCTTCGACCGGGCGATCAAGTTCTACGAGGAGCACGTCGCCGACGAGGAGCCGACCGCCGGGGACGAGACCGCGGTGGCGCGCTGGCGCGCCGCCCGCGACGAGATCCACCGCGAGGTCTGCGACAAGGGCTTCGATCGGGAGCGCAACAGCTTCGTGCAGTTCTACGGCGCGAAGGACCTCGACGCGAGCCTGCTGCTGATCGCCCATATGGGCTTCCTGCCGCAGGACGATCCGCGGGTCGTCGGCACCGTCGAGGCGATCGGCCGCGAGCTGATGCATGACGGCTTCGTGCTGCGCTACGACACCAGCGGCCAGACCACCGACGGCCTGCCCGCCGGCGAGGGCGCCTTCTTGCCGTGCAGCTTCTGGTACGCCGACAACCTGATCGGGCTCGGGCGCTGCGACGAGGCCCGCGCCCTGATCGAGCGGCTGCTGGCGCTCTGCAACGACGTCGGGCTGCTCGCCGAGGAATACGACCCGGTGCGCAAGCGCCAGGTCGGAAATTTTCCGCAGGCGTTCAGCCATGTCGCGTTGGTCAACACGCTTCTGAACTTCAGTCGCGCCGTCGGACCCGCTAAGGAGCGCGGCGGAGACCCTGACGCGGCGGGGCAGGCGGGCGAACGCCCGGTCATGCTGCCGCACGCGGCCCAGGGCGCGACGTCGTGAGGCGGCGCATCCCGATACCCCATTCCGACGAGGCCCAGACATGAGCGCAGCCGACACCAAGGCGAAGGCCGGCACCAGCGAGATCGACCAGCGCTGCATCGACACGATCCGCACGCTGACGATCGATGCGGTGCAGAAGGCCAATTCCGGCCATGCCGGCGCGCCGATGGGCCTGGCCCCGGTCGCCTTCACCCTGTGGAACCGCTACCTCCGCTACGACCCGGCGAACCCGCACTGGCCGAACCGCGACCGCTTCGTGCTGTCGGTCGGGCATGCCTCGATGCTGCTCTACAGCCTGCTCCACCTCGCCGAGGTGGCGGAGAACGACGGGGGCAACGCCCCGGCGGTCAGCCTGGAGGACATCAAGAAGTTCCGCCAGCTCGACAGCCGCACCCCGGGACACCCGGAATACCACTTTACCACCGGCGTCGAGGTAACCACCGGGCCGCTCGGCCAGGGCGTGGCGAATTCGGTCGGCATGGCGATGGGCGGCCGCTTCCTCGGCGAGCGCCTGGCCCACGGCGACCGGCCGGTCTTCGACTACAACGTCTACGCCATGTGCAGCGACGGCGACCTGATGGAGGGCGTCTCGGCCGAGGCCGCCTCGATCGCCGGGCACCTGCGCCTGTCGAACCTGTGCTGGATCTACGACAACAACACCATCACCATCGAGGGCCACACAGACCTCGCCTTCAGCGAGGAGGTCGCCGCCCGCTTCCTGGCCTATGGCTGGCAAGTGCTGCGGGTCGCCGACGCCAACGACACCGCGGCCGTCGCCCACGCCCTCGAGACCTTCCTGCAATCGGGCGACCGCCCGACCCTGATCATCGTCAACTCGGTGATCGGCTACGGCGCGCCGACGAAGCAGGGCACGCCGAAGGCCCACTCGGACGCGCTCGGCCCCGACGAGGTCAAGGGCGCCAAGCGCGCCTATGGCTGGCCGGAGGATTCGCAGTTCCTGGTACCGGACGGCGTCTACGACGCCTTCCGCAACGGGATCGGCGCCCGCGGCAAGGCCCTGCGCGAGGAGTGGCTGGCCCTCGTCGAGGAGGTGAAGGCCGGGGACGCCGGCCTCGCCAAGGACCTCGACGCCTATCTCGCCGGCGAGCTTCCGGAGGGCTGGGACGCCGAGATCCCGGTCTTCCCGGCGGACGCCAAGGGGCTGGCCACCCGCGAATCGTCCGGCAAGGTGCTCAACGCCATCGCCAACCGGGTGCCGTGGCTGCTCGGCGGCTCGGCCGACCTCGCGCCCTCGAACAAGACCAAGCTCGAGAGCCCGGAGGCCGGCACCCTCGGGCCGTTCACGCCCGGCGGGCGCAACATCCATTTCGGCGTGCGCGAGCACGCGATGGGCTCGATCGTCAACGGCCTGGGCCTCGTGGGCCTGCGCGCCTACGGGGCGACCTTCCTGGTCTTCTCCGACTACATGCGCCCGCCGATCCGGCTCGCCGCCCTGATGGAGCTGCCGGTCTTCCACGTCTTCACCCACGATTCGATCGGGGTGGGCGAGGATGGGCCGACCCACCAGCCGGTGGAGCACCTGCTGGCGCTGCGCGCGATTCCCGGCCTCGTCACCTTCCGGCCGGCGGACGCCAACGAGGTGGCGGAGGCCTATCGCGTCATCATGCAGCTCAAGCACCAGCCGGCGGTGCTGGCGCTGAGCCGCCAGCCGCTGCCGACCGTCGACCGGGAGAAGTACGCCCCGGCCTCGGGCACCGCCAAGGGCGCCTACGTGCTGGCCGGCGCCGACGATGCGAAGCCGGACGTGATCCTGATCGGCACCGGCTCCGAGGTGCAGCTCTGCCTCGGCGCCTACGAGACCTTGATCGCCGAGGGCGTGAAGGCCCGGGTGGTGTCGATGCCGTCCTGGGAGCTGTTCGAGCAGCAGGACGAGGCCTACCGCAACAGCGTGCTGCCGCCCGAGGTGATCGCCCGCGTCGCGGTCGAGCAGGGCTCGGTGATCGGCTGGGATCGCTACACTGGCAGCGCCGGCACGATCCTGGGCATGCACACCTTCGGCTCCTCGGCGCCGATCAAGGACCTGCAGTCGAAGTTCGGCTTCACGCCGGAGAAGGTGCTTGAGGCCGCCCGCGCCCAGGTGGCGAAGGCGAAGGGCTGAGAATCCTGTGCAGCCCGCCGGATGTCTCCGGCGGGCTGCACGGCCTCCATCGTCTCCCGGGGCCGCGAAGCGGAACCCGGGATCCATGACCGGTGCCGATGCCGGATGGAGCGGGATTGGCTCCTCCTTCGATCGAGGCTCCGGGCCCGAAACCCGCTCGGCTTGATCGGGCTGTCGAAGGCCGCGGGCCGCCTTGCGCCGTTCTGCCGGAAGCGGACGTTCCGCAACCGACCCATCGACGCCATACGCTGCACGAAGCGCCTTCCCCGAAAGCGTCCACGAGGTTCGTACCCATCGGGGAGCGATACGGTGGAGGACGCGATGGCACCGATTCGACTGATCCACGGCCTGTTCGGGTCGCTGAGCGCTCCCGGCATCCTCTCGGCTTTCGGCGACGCGACGGTTCTTGCACCCGATTTGATCGGATACGGCTCTTACCGAAACGGGGCCCCGACGGCCTGGGAGCTGGCTGAGCGAGCCGACCGTGTTGCGAGTTGCTTGCGCGAACGCGTCGACGAGCCCGTTGATGTCGTCGCTCACTCGGTCGGCGGCGCCATTGCCGTCCTGTTTGCGGGACGTCACCCGAAATTGACGAAATCCCTGACGAGCATCGAGGGCAACCTCACGCTGGACGACGCCTTCTGGTCGCGAAGGATTGGAACACAGGAACTTTCCGAGATCGCGGAGGAGGTCAAGGTTTTCGCGCCGATGTGGCTGCATGGATCGGCCGCGCCGGGGTCAAGCCTACTCCCGTTGCCTTGGAAATCGCGACCCAGTGGCTCGAAAATCAACCCGTCTCCACATCGCGCAGCCAGGCTCGCGCTGTTGTCTCGGCGACAGGCGACGATGCCTATCTCGATGGCCTGAAGAACCTCGTCGTGTCCGGACTGCCGGTTCACCTGCTCGCAGGTGCTAGCGCTCGGAGCGGTTGGAACGTGCCCGAGTGGCTGGCGCGAGGCGCCATGACCAACACGGACATTCCCGGCACCGGACACCTGATGATGCTGGAGGCACCGGAACTGTTCGCCCGGAGCATCACGCGAAATCTCGCTGACAGCACGAACCGTTCCGATCGTCCGGTATAGTATTTCAAACGAGGCGACGTGCTGGCGATGTCCGCGATGCTTCGGTCGCTTCGACGGCCGAGATCCGGCGAGCATGTCGAAAAGCTGCTCGTCCGCACGTTACCCAGCCCGGCTGCGGAAGAGCTTCACGATCGCGAAGACCTCCAGGTCGTTCATTTTTCTGCGTTGTCTGCGACGACCGGCATCCGCTTCGTCGCAAAATGCTACGGCCTCCGCCTGAGCCGCCTAAAAGCGGACCTTCCGGACATCGGCAAAGGGTCGAGAGCAGCGATGCCGCTGCCGGCCTCCTACCGCAACGACAGAATATCCACCGGCGGCCCCTGCCCAGCGGTGAACACCCCGGCAGTGGGCGGACCATCGAACACCGCGCCGGTATCGAGGTTGGTGCGGTGGGCGAGCGGTTCCGCGTCGGGGTGTGTCCGTGCAAGGCCGCAGGGCGGCGATCCAGGCGACGATGTCGGGCAGGTCGCTGGGCTTGCGTGACGCCGTAGGAACTGCGCATCGGGCCGGCGCTGTCGAGCCGCCACAGGTCGAAGCCGGTCCCGGCGACCGCGTCGAGCAGCATCGCCTCGTGTTTGCCGGTCAGGCAGGTCGCGGAATCCGGCTCGCGGGCCTGGAGGTCGCGCGCGATGGCCACGACCCCGGCACTGCCGGGCGCGCGATCGATGGCGTCGCCGAGGAAGACCGGGCGGTGCAGGGCGCCTCGATCCGGGCGAGCCGACCGGCGCGGCCTGGGATGTCGCCGATGTCATCGGTGAGCATGGCCGATCCCCTCCCCTTTCAGGTGGACGGCATTCCCCTGCTCAGGCGACCGCTTGCTGACGGGCGACCGCCTGGACCGACCGGATCATCCGCGCCGCCTCGGAATCCAGGTAGTTCAGCGTGTCGGAGAACCCCATCGGCCGATGGAAGTGATAGCCCTGCATCTGGACGCAGCCGAGGCTCTCCAGCAGGCGGGCCTGCTCGGCGGTCTCGATGCCCTCGACGACGCAGCAGAGCTTCAGGTTCCGGGCGAGGCCGAGGATCGACGTGACGATGTCGCGGCTCGCCGGGTCGGTGGTGATCTCGCTGATGAAGCTACGGTCGATCTTGAGCTTGTCGAGCGGCAGGCGGTGGACGTAGCTCAGGGACGAGTAGCCGGTGCCGAAATCGTCCAGTGCGATGGCGATGCCGTTCGCCTTGAGGGTCCCCAGCACGTTCTGGGCCTGCGCCACGTCCTGGATCAGCGCGGTCTCGGTCGCCTCCAGGATAACCCGGCCGGGGGCGAGGCCGCTTGCCTTGACCGCCGCGACGATACCGGCGGCGGCCTGGGGCGAGGCGATGTCGGCCATCGACAGGTTGAACGACAGGGCGACCGACTCGGGCCAGGCCCGGGCCGCGGCGAGCGCCTGGCCGAACAGCACCGCGGTGATGCGGGTGATCAGGCCGGAGCGCTCGGCGATCGGCACGAACACCGCCGGGGAGACCTGGCCCAGCTCCGGGCTCCTCCAGCGCGCCAGCGCCTCGAAGGCGATCGTGCGGCCGCTCTGCACGTCGACGATCGGCTGGTAGACGAGGCTCAGCTCCTGCGGGAGGTCGGCGTGGCGCAGGGCCTGCTCGATCACGCTCTGGGTGCGCAGCAGACGCTCGTGCTCCTCGGTGAACAGCACCGCGGTGCCGCGGCGGTTCGCCTTGGCGTAGTACAGGGCGTAATCCGCCCGCTCGACCAGGACCTCCGCCCGGTACCCGGCCTCCGGACACGCCGCGAAGCCGACCGAGGCGGCGATCTGGGCGCTGCCGCCGTTCGGCAGCCGGAACGGCGCCGCCAGGGCACCGCAGATCGCATCCCCGGTCCCGGCGAGCGCGGTCGCCCCGGCCCTGCCGGGCAGGATCAGGCCGAACTCGTCGCCGCCGAGACGGGCCACCACGGCGGCGTTTCCCATCACCGCGCGCAGGCGGCGCGCGGCCTCCTGCAGCACCGCGTCGCCGGCACCGTGGCCGTGGGCGTCGTTCACCGGCTTGAAGCCGTCGAGGTCGACGAGGCCGACGACGAAGCCGCCGCGGCTCGCCTGGGCCGCCTGCGCCGCCGTATCGAGGGAGGCGAAGAAGCTGCGGCGGTTGGGCAGCTCGGTCAGGGTGTCGAGATTGGCGAGCCGCAGGTTCTCCCGGCTCAGCCGCTCGAGCTCGACCTGTTGCCCGATGAGCCGCGTGAAGTCGCGATGATAGGCGAGGAGCACGAAGGCGAGCGCGCCGCTGACCACCAGCAAATTGAGGGCGATGGCCCGCATGACGTGGTTGTCGAAGGAGCTGAGGTGCAGACAGAACGGGACCGCGACGACCGCGATGACCAGGAGCGCCGCCGCCCGCAGATGCGCGAGGCAGAACGCGCAGGCGATCATCGTGTTGCCGACATAGAACAGGACGTGGGCCTGCGCATAGGCGTCCCCGTACTGCAGCAGGGCGACGCTCCAGCTCATGAAGCACACCGCCAGGATGCCGGCGAGCGCCAGCGTGGCGCGCAGCTTGAGCGCGGTCCCCTCCATCCCGATCGGCTGCCGGCGCCGGCGCAGCCACAGGCAGAGACGAACGACGCAGACCGACAGGAGCCCCGCGAGCGGGTAGAGCGTGATCCCGGTCGGTGCGACACCCAGATGCGTGACGGCCACCGCGGTCGAGTTGACGGCCAGGATCACGTAGAGCAGCGGCACCTGGTTGTGCAGGGCACGCATCTGCGCCCGCATCAGGTCCGGGTTCGAGGTGTCGACGCGGAAGAGGTCGATGATCGTCAGAATCCGCCGCACTGCGCATCCACCCCGCTCGGCCGTGCCAATCGCCACCGCGTCGCCCACCAGTAATCACGCGTAGTTGAATCAAGGGTTACGCTGCATTACGAGACCACGGCATCGCAGTAAGATCCGGGTAAGATCGTTCAGCGCGCCCGTCGCCGCGGCCGAGAGCGGCGCTCCGGGCGCGGCCGGGCACCTGGACGACGCTTTCCCCAGCGGTGGGACGACGGGAGAGCTTGCGAACGCCTGCCGGGCGCGTCGTGGAGCCGAGATCACCCTCCTAGGAATACTGTCCGTCCGGACGAAAGATCCGGCGGCGCGGCAGGGCCGCCCTCGGCTACGCGACACGATGTCGCCTCTCCGGCGCCGCTTTGGGTCGCGGATCCGGTTGCGATCCGGCATCGCCCCGCCAGATCCACGTGGCGTCGCCGCCCCACGCGGCCGGCGGTGCCAGGGCCATGCGCCGCTAAGGAGCGGATGCGGACCGGTCGCACCCCCGCGGCGGTCCCTTCCAGCGACGGGAGATTCGATCCCTTGACCGACACCGCCTTCGCCCTCTTCCTCGACTTCGACGGCACCCTGGTGGAGATCGCGCCCCGGCCCGACGGGGTGGTGGTCCCGCCCGACCTGCCCGCCGGCCTCGCGCGGCTGCGCGGGCGCCTCGGCGGGGCGATGGCGCTCGTGACCGGGCGGCCGATCGCCACGATCGACGGGTTCCTGGCGCCGGAGCGCTTCGACGTCGCCGGCCTGCACGGGGTCGAGCAGCGCCGAGACGGCCGGGTGGCCGGCGGCGATCCGGCGGCGCATCCCGCCCTTCGGGCGGGCGTCGAGACCCTGCAGCGGGCGGTCGCCGATCTCGACGGCGTGCTGATCGAGGACAAGGGCTGCTCGGTCGCGGTGCATTGGCGGCTCGCGAGCGAGGCCGATGCCGTGCGGGCGCAATCGGCCGCGGCCTCGGTCGCCGGCATCCTCGGCGAAGCCTACCGGTTGCAGCAGGGCAAGGCGGTGGCCGAGATCCTGCCGGCGAGCGCCACGAAGGGCCATGCCATCCGGGCCTTCCTGGGCGAGGCGCCCTATGCCGGCCGGCGCGCGATCTTCATCGGCGACGACCTCACCGACGAGAAGGCCTTCGTGCCGGTGAACGAGGATGGCGGGATCACCATCCGGGTCGGGCCCGGCGACACGGTCGCGCGCCACCGCCTCGCCGATCCGGCGGCGGTGCGGGCGCTGCTCATGGGCTGGGCCGACGGCGGGACGATCGACCCGGAATCCCTGCCCCCGGCGTGAGGAGCGGGCGGCGCGGCCTATCCGCGGGCGCCGCGATGCCCTAACTCCTCCCCGACGTCACGCACAGGACCGATCCCGTCGATGCGCCGTTCCCTCTTCCTCGCCGGAGCCCTCACGATCGCCATGACCGCTTCAGCCTCCGCCGCCTCGTTCTCCACCACCCCGTCCGGCCTCCAGGTCAAGGACGACGTGGTCGGCACCGGTCCGCAGCCGAATGCCGGCCAGACCGTCAGCGTCCACTACACCGGCTGGCTCTACCAGGACGGCAAGAAGGGCGCGAAGTTCGACAGCTCGCTCGACCGCAAGCAGCCGCTGAACTTCGCGGTCGGCACCGGCCAGGTCATCAAGGGCTGGGACGAGGGCCTGTCGACCATGAAGGTCGGCGGCAAGCGCACCCTGATCATCCCGCCCGAGCTCGGCTACGGCGCCCGCGGCGCCGGCGGCGTGATCCCGCCGAACGCCACGCTGATGTTCGACGTGGAACTGCTCGGCGTTCGCTGAGCGATCGCCGGCGTCAGCCCGGCCTTCCGCTTCATTGCGTCGTCCCGGGTTCCGCTGTCGCGGTCCCCGGGACGACGACGCAGGATGTCGGATCCGGCGACGATACGCCGAACGACTACACCTCCAGCCATTCCCTTCTCACCGCCTCGTTGGCGGACAGCGCGGCCGGCGTGCCCTCGAACACGACGTGGCCGTGGCCCATGACGTAGAGGCGCTGCGACAGCTTCAACGCGATGGTCAGCTTCTGCTCGACGAGCAGCACCGCGACGCCGCGGGCGGCGATCTCGCCGATCATCTCGGCGACGCGGGCGACCATCTGGGGGGACAGCCCTTCCGTGGGCTCGTCGATCATGATGAGGTCGGGATCGCCCATCAGGGTACGGCAGATCGTGAGCATCTGCTGCTCGCCGCCCGAGAGCACGCCGCCGGGCGTGTCGATCCGCTCCTCGAGCCGCGGAAACAGCCGGAAGATGTCGGCGTAGGACCAGCGCCCGCCGCGCTTGCCCCCCTTCTCGCCGAGCGCCAGGTTCTGCCGCACCGTGAGCTTGGGGAAGATCGCCCGCTCCTCCGGCACATAGCCCAAGCCCCGGCGCGCGACCGCGTAGGGCTTGAGGCCGGCGATCGCCTGGCCCTTGAAGCGAATCTGGCCGCGGGGCGGCACGTCGCCCATGATCGCCTTGAGGGTGGTGGAGCGGCCGACGCCGTTGCGGCCGAGGATCGACACGATCTCGCCGGCTCCGACCCGGAAGCTCACTCCCTGCAGGATGTGGCTCTTGCCGTAATAGGCGTGCAGGTCCTCGACCTCGAGGAGCGCGGGGGCCGGATGGTGCGCCGGCATCGCCAGGGCGGCGCTCACGCGGCCTCCTCACCGGTCGCGACCCCGAGATAGGCTTCCTGCACGGCGCGGTTCTCCCGGATGCGGGCTGGGGTGTCGGTGGCGATGATGCGGCCGTAGACCAGCACCGAGATGCGGTCGGCGAGCCCGAACACCACCGCCATGTCGTGCTCGACCATCAGCAGCGTGCGGCCCGTGGTGACCTCGCGGATCAGCTGCGTGGCGTGCTCGCTCTCGCTGTGGCTCATCCCGGCCATCGGCTCGTCGAGCAAAATGACCTTGGCGTCGCTGGCAATCGCGATGCCGATCTCGAGCGCCCGCTGGTCGGCGTAGGCCAGGAGCCCCGCCGCCACCGAGGCGCGGTGGCCCAGCCGGATGCGCGAGAGAATCTCTTCCGTGCGCTCGGCGACACCCGGCAGCCCCTCGACCCCGCGCCAGAACGACGGGCCGTGGCCCATCGCCCGCAAGACCGCGCAGCGCACGTTCTCCCACACGCTGAGCTTGGGGAAGATGTTGGTGACCTGGAAGCTGCGGGCGAGCCCGGCCCGGTTGATCGCCGCCGGGCGCCACCCGGTGATGTCGCGGCCCTCCAGCCTGATCGTGCCGCTCGTCGGCGCGAAGCGGCCGCTGATCAGGTGAAAGAGCGTCGACTTGCCGGCGCCGTTCGGCCCGATGATGGCGTGGCGCTCCCCGGCCGGGACGGTCAGGTCGACGCCGTTGATGATCTTGGCCGGGCCGAAGCTCTTGTTGACGCCGGACAGCTCGATCGCCGGGCCGGTGCTCGCGGGGTTCGTGCCAGTGGGACTCATGCCAGCGGGGCTCATGCCAGCTTCTCCTTGGCGGCGGCGGAGGCCTCGTGCCAGGCGGCCGCGACCCGCGGCAGCACGGCCCGTAAGGCGAGCCCGCCCCCGGTCGCCATCGCACCGGCGACGATCCAGGGCAGGATGTGGGCGGCGTCGAAGGGGATGCCGGCGAGGCTCATCTCGGTGCCATCGCTCGCCTTGACCAGCATCCTGAAGGCCATCTCGATCAGCGCGATCGACCCCGCGAGCAGGAGCAGGAAGGGCCCGAGCGCCAGCAGGTAGGCCGGCAGCAGCCGGTGGGCGGTGCCCGCGCGCAGGAGCGGGCCGTGCATGAGGGCGAGGCCGGCGATGCCGCCGGGGGCGAACATCACGATCGCGATGAACAGGAGCCCGAAATAGAGCTGCCAGACCTCCGTCAGATCGCTGAGCGAGACCTGGAGCAGCGTCACCACCACCGCGCCGACGACCGGGCCGACGAAGGTGCCGATGCCGCCGATGAAGGTCGCGAGCAGCACCACGCCCGACTGGTGCACCCCGAGATAGGCCGAGTTGGCGATCTCGAAGTTGATCGCCGCCAGCGCGCCGGCGACGCCCGCGAACATCGCCGAGAGGCAGAAGGCGGTGATGCGGATCGCCTGCGGCTCGTAGCCGAGGAACTCGACCCGCTCCGGGTTCTCCCGCACGGCGTTGCACAGGCGCCCGAGAGGCGTGCGGGTGATGGCGTACATCGCTATGGCGCAGATCAGGCACCAGGCGGCGATCAGGTAGTAGACCTGGATCTGCGGCCCGAAGCTGAGGTCGAAGACCCGCAGCATCTTGGTGCGGTTGGCGGTGATGCCCTCTTCCCCGCCGAAGAAGCTGTGCAGGATGTGCGAGCCCGACGAGACCAGTTCGGCGATGCCCAGCGAGATCATCGCGAAGACGGTGCCGGCGCGCCGGGTCGAGATCGCCCCGAACAGGATGCCGAAGGCGAGGCCGGCGAGCCCGCCCACCACCGGCAGCAGCGGCAGGGGCACCGGCAGGCGCAGGGACGTCACGAGGTTCATCGCGTGGACGGTGAAGAACGCGCCGAGCCCGTAATAGACCGCGTGGCCGAATGACAGGAGCCCGGTCTGGCCGAGCAGCATGTTGTAGGACAGGGAGAACACCACCATGATGCCCATCAGGCTCATCATGGTCAGCGCCGTGCCGCTGGTGAAGATCAGCGGCGCCGCGACGAGGATCGCCGCAGCGGCGAGCCAGGGCAGGACCTGCGCGACGGCTCCGGCGCCCTTCGGCCGGATCGTCGGGCGGGAGCCGGCCTGCGCGAGGGCGCCGGACGGCGCGATGTCGGCGAGGTCGCTCATGCTTCGCGGTTCCCAAGCAGGCCGGTCGGCCGCGCGATCAGCACGAGGACCAGCAGGAGATAGGGGATGATCGGCCCGATCTGGGCGATCGTCACGTTCCACAGATCACCCAGCACGCCGCCGGACGGCGCAGCGTCGATGCCCACGGCCTGGAGGACGCTGGCGACCGAGACGTCGAGGGAGATGGCGAAGGTCTGCACCAGCCCGATCAGGAGCGAGGCCGCGAAGGCGCCGGTGAGCGAGCCGAGGCCCCCGACCACCACGACCACGAACAGGATCGGCCCGAGCAAACCCGCCATGTTGGCCTGCGTCACCAGCGCCGGCCCGGCAATGACGCCGGCCACCGCGGCGAGGCCCGTGCCGACGCCGAAGACCAGCATGAATACCTTCGGCACGTCGTGGCCGAGCATCGCCACCATGTTGGGGTGGGTCAGCGCCGCCTGGATGATCAGCCCGACCCGGGTGCGGGTGAGTACCGCCAACAGGGCGATGAAGATCACCACCGAGATCACCAGCATGAACAGCTTGTAGGCCGGATAGTTGGTACCGAACACCGTGAAGGCCGGAAAGTCGAGCACCGCCGGCACCCGGTAATCGACCGGCAGCTTGCCCCAGACCATCTGCACCACCTCCTCGATCACGTAGGCGAGGCCGAAGGTGAAGAGCAGTTCCGGCACGTGGCCGTGGCGGTGGACGTTGCGCAGGCCGTAGCGCTCGATGAGTGCGCCGATGCCGCCGACCACGACGGGCGCGACGACGAGGCCGACCCAGAACCCGGTGAACTTGCTGATCTGATAGCCGAAGAACGCGCCAAGCATGTAGAAGCTGGCATGCGCGAAGTTGAGCACGCCCATCATGCTGAAGATCAGGGTCAGGCCGCTCGCCATCAGGAAGAGCAGCATCCCGTAGAGCACGCCGTTCAGCGTCGAGATGATGACGAGTTCGAGCACGCGGGGTCTCCTGCCGGTGCGGGGCGATAGGGCCTGGCGAGCGCGCCCGCCGGCGAGATCTGGCTCGCTCCCCTTGCCCGGATGCGTGAAGCGGAGGGAGATCCGGGATCCGGGAGAGAGATGTCGCGACACGGCGCGGTCTTCGCGACGTCGCGGAGGTACGGACGCTTCGCGGCCTCCTGCGCCGGATCCCGGATCTCCTGTCCGCCGAGGCACCGCTCGGCCCGGACAGGGCCGTTCGGCGCGAGGATCGGTGCGGCGCCCCGGCGGAATCCAGGGCGCCCTCCCCGCCTCAGCTCGGGCGGTCCATCTTGCAGGTGGTCGGCAGCAGGGTGTCCTGGGCGGCGATCTCGCCGGTGCCGGTCCAGCCCCAGCCGGTATTCTCACTGTCCAGCACCTTCGCGGTGTCGACCGGGCCGAAGCGCGAGATGTAGATCGGCTGGAAGATCTGGTGGTCGTCCGGCCGGATGAAGCTGTCCTTGCCGTAGAGCGTGTCCTGGTGGATCGAATCCATTGCCTTGGCGATGGCCTTCGGATCGGTCGACTTGGCGGCGAGCGTCGCCTTGGACAGCACGTTCATCAGGTTGACGACGCGCGCGTAGGTGACCTCCTGGCCGGTCTTGGCGCGGAAGGCGGCCTCGAAGTCGTGGGCCGGCTTGTAGTCGATGTTGGCGTAGCCCTCGGAGATCTGGAAGACCCGGTCGGGGAGGTTCGCCTGCTTGATCGCGGTCGGGCCGCCGCTACCGCCGCCGTAATAGGTGTAGAAATTGGCCTGCAGCCCGGCATCGCCCGCGGCCTTGAGCAGCAGCGCCATGTCCTGCGCCCAGTTGCCGGTGATCACCGTGTCGGCGCCCGACGCCTTGATCTTGGCGATGTAGGGCGAAAAGTCGTTGACCTTCTGAAGCGGCGCCACCTCGTCGCCGACGATCTGGATGTCGGGACGCTTCTCCTTCAGCATCGCGCGAGCGGCGGCGCGCACCGCCTGGCCGTGCGAGTAGTCCTGGTTGATCAGGTAGACCTTCTTGATCTCCGGCTTGCCCTTGATGTAATTGGTCAGGGCCTGCATCTTGATGTCGGAATTGGCATCGAACCGGAAATGCCAGTAATTGCACTTGGCATTGGTCAGCGCCGGATCGACCGCGGCATAGTTGAGATACAGGATCTCCTTGCCGGGATTGCGATCGTTGTACTTGCCGACGAAATCGATCAGCGCGGCGCCGACCGAGGAGCCGTTGCCCTGCACCACGACGCGGGCGCCGGAATCGATCGCCTTTTGGAGCTGGACCAGGCTCTCCTGCGGGTTCAGCTTGTTGTCGTAGCCCGTCACCTCGAGCTTCAGGTCCGCGTTCTTGGCGTTGAGCTGGTCGGCCATGAACTGGAACGTCTTCAGCCCGGCCTCGCCGGTGCTGGCGCCGCCGCCGGAGAGCGGATCGACGAAGGCGATCTTCAGGCTCATCGGCGCGGCGAGCGCAGTCGAAGCCGCCAGGGCCATGAGGCCGGCGGCCGTGATGCGCGCAAGGGTCTTGACCAAGGCGTCCCTCCTGGAATGGCGTTCCCGGGGCTTTTCGCTCGGGATTCTTTATCGCCCGGGATTTCGAGTGTCCGGGCTCGTTGTCGGCGCGCCGTTCGGCGTCGCCCAGGGGTCCGCGCCCCTTTCGTCCCCGACACTGCCTCCCCGCCCGGAACCGGTCAAGTCGCGAAATGTCGATCCGCATCGCGAAACAAGTTGCCGATCCGCCGTCCTCGGGTCACCTTGGGGCACAACCCGGGCGGTGCCGAGAGGCCCCGGGACGCGAGGGAGGCGGCGGCATGGCACAGGCGATGGCGGCGCGCGCCGGCACGATCACCCGGGGTGCGACGAAGGACGACGCGAAGGAGGCCCCGAGACGGGAAGCCCTGGCGCAAGAGGTTCTGGCGCAAGAGGTTCTGGCACACGAGGTTCTGGCCCCGAAGGCCGTCGCGGCGAAGCCGTCCGCCCGGGACGAGGCGGCGGAGCCGGAGGACGGCGACCGGCAGTTCGTGACCGCGCTCGCCCGCGGCCTGCAGGTGCTGCGCGTCTTCCGGGATGCCGCCGAGATGCTGGGCAACCGCGAGATCGCGGCCCGCACCGGCCTGCCCAAGCCCACCGTGTCGCGCCTGACCCACACGCTGCTCTCCCTCGGCTACCTCGTCCACGACCCGGAGGGCGAGCGCTACGGCCTCGGGCCGGCGGTGCTGGCGCTCAGCTCGGCCTTCCTGCGCCAGAATTCGTTCCCGCAGATGGTGAAGCCGTTCCTGCAGGACCTCGCGACCGCCGTGCAGGCCCACGTGGCGCTCGGCCTGCTCGACGGGCTGTCGAGCGTCTACGTCCAGCTCTGGCGCGGCGAGGGCCAGCGCATCGTGCTGTCGAGCGAGGTCGGGTACCGGCTGCCGCTCGCCCGCAGCGCCATGGGCATGGCGACGCTGTCGAGCCTCGAGGAGGCCGAGCGGACCGCCCTGATGACCCGCCTGCGCCGCGACGGCGCCGACGCGGCGCGCCTCGACGACACCTACCGCCGCTGCGCCGGCGAGATCGCCGAGCGCGGGTTCTGCGTCGGGATCGGCATCTGGCACCAGGACATCAACGCTGTCGCGGCGCCGATCCAGGCCCCCGGCGGGCGGGGTCATTTCGCCCTCAACATCAGCGGCCCGGCCTTCCTGCTCACCGAGGCGGTGCTGCGGGAGGATACCGGCCCGCGGCTGATGGAGACGATCGGGCGCATGCGGGCGCTCGGCATCGTCGATTGAGCTCGCGCTACCCCTCCCCGCCTCCCTCATCCCCGAGCCCGGCGAACCACGCCGCGTAGGGCGTGGTGCGGGCGAGGTGCCGGTTGTAGTCCGGCGCCCCGTCGGTCCACCACGGCGAGCCGCGCTCGCCGAGGCCGTGCTTGGCCGCGTCGACCGCGGCGCGGGCCTCCGCCAGAGCCGCGCCGCCCTCCGCCTTGGTGTCGCGGACCGCGCGGCGGGCCCGCATCAGGGCGGCCACCAGGGCCTCGCGCTCCGCCGGCGCGAGGCCGGGATCGCTGCGTCGCCACAGCCGCCCGCGCACCACGATGTAGCGGCCGTCCGGCGTGACCGGCGGCGCCGCGCGCGGGGCCGGAGAAACCTGGCGCTGCGTCACCGTAAGCTCGACGATTGTGCGGGCCGCCTTGAGGCGGCGTTAAACCTTCGGGCGCAACCTTTTCGCGGGATGCGGGGGCCTGTCCTCCTGCCTGGGGGCGTCATGCACATCGTCGTCGTCGATCCGAGCCGGGTCGTGCTCAAGGTCATCAGCGGGCTCCTCACCCCCCGCGGCCACACCGTGGACACCTTCACGGATTCGCGCGAGGCTTTGGACTTCGTCACCGACAACGCCTCGGTGACCGCCTTGATCACCAGCCTCGAGGTGCGGCCGATCGGCGGCCTCGAATTGTGCTGGTCGGCCCGGCTCCTCGCGGACGCGCACCGCCCGCTCTACATCATCACCATGTCGTCGGCCCGCAACGCCCGCAACCTGGCGGAGGCGCTCGACAGCGGCTCGGACGACTTCATCGACAAGCCGCCGAGCCCCGAGGAGCTCCACGCCCGCCTGCGCGCCGCCGAGCGGATGACGGGGATGCAGCGCGAGCTGATCCGGCTCGCCGAGACCGACGCCCTGACCGGGCTCCTCAACCGCCGCGCCTTCCTCCAGCGGGCCGGCGAGGCGGCGGACCGGGCCGGCGCCCACGGGCGGATCTCGATGATCCTGATCGACATCGACCACTTCAAGGCGGTCAACGACCAGCACGGCCACGACGTCGGCGACACGGTGATCCGCGGCGTCGCCCAGGAGCTCCTGACCGAGGCCGGCGGCGTCGCCGGGCGCCTCGGCGGCGAGGAATTCGCCCTCGCGCTCCCCGGCCGCAGCCTGGAGGAGGCCGAGGCCGCCGCCGGCCGCCTGCGGATGCGCTGCACGCAGCTGCGCTTCAAGGGCCAGCGCGGCCCGGTGCAGGTCACCGCGAGCTTCGGGGTCAGCACCTGGTCCGAGGGCGAGACCGTGGGCGGCCTCCTCAAGCGCGCCGACATTGCCCTCTACGAGGCCAAGACCACCGGCCGCAACCGGGTCGTCTCGGCGGCCACCGACCTGATCCTGGCCCGGGCCGGCTGAGGCCGGCGGGACGACCGGCTGGCCGGAGCCCGCCGGACCGCTCCTGATCCGACGCGCACCCGCCGACACCACGAAAAGCCGACGCGATTCTCCCGCGGAGGGCCGGCCTTCAGCTGTCCATCTTCAGGGCGGCGATGAACGCCTCCTGGGGGATCTCGACCTTGCCGAACTGGCGCATGCGCTTCTTGCCCTCCTTCTGCTTGTCGAGGAGCTTGCGCTTGCGGGAGATGTCGCCGCCGTAGCACTTGGCGGTGACGTCCTTCGACAGGGCCCGGATGGTCTCGCGGGCGATGATCTTGCCGCCGATCGCCGCCTGGACCGGGATCTGGAACAGGTGGCGGGGGATCAGGTCCTTCAGCTTCTCGCACATGGCGCGGCCGCGGTGCTCGGCGCGGGTGCGGTGGACCAGCATCGAGAGCGCATCGACCGGCTCGGCGTTGACGAGGATCGACATCTTCACGAGGTCGCCCTCGCGGTAATCCGAGATGTGGTAGTCGAACGAGGCGTAGCCCTTCGAGATCGACTTCAGGCGGTCGTAGAAATCGAACACCACCTCGTTGAGCGGCAGGTCGTAGACAACCATGGCGCGCTTGCCGACGTAGTTGAGGTCGATCTGGGTGCCGCGGCGATCCTGGCACAGCTTGAGCACGCCACCGAGATACTCGTCGGGCGTGAGGATCGTGGCGCGGATCCACGGCTCCTCGATCGTCTCGATCTTCATCACGTCGGGCATGTCGGCCGGGTTGTGCAGCTCCTTCTTCTCCCCGTCGGACATGTTGAGGTGGTAGACGACGCTCGGCGCGGTCGAGATCAGGTCGAGGTTGAACTCACGCTCCAGCCGCTCCTGGATGATCTCGAGGTGGAGGAGCCCGAGGAAGCCGCAGCGGAAGCCGAAGCCCAGCGCCGCGGACGTCTCCATCTCGTAGGAGAACGAGGCGTCGTTGAGCCGGAGCTTGCCCATCGCGCCGCGCAAGTTCTCGAAGTCCGCGGCGTCGACCGGAAAGAGGCCGCAGAACACCACCGGCTGCACCGGCTTGAAGCCCGGCATCGCCTCCTTGGTGCGGCGCTTGTCCTCGGTGATGGTGTCGCCGACGCGGGTGTCCGCCACCTCCTTGATCGAGCCGGTGAAGAAGCCGACCTCGCCGGGGCCGAGCTCGGCCATGTCCTGCATCTTGGGCCGGAAGACGCCGAGGCGCTCGACGCCGTAGGTCGCGTCCGCGCCCATCATGCGGATCGTCATGCCCTTCTTGAGCACGCCGTCGACGATGCGCACCAGCACGACGACGCCGAGATAGACGTCGTACCAGGAATCGACCAGCAGCGCCTTGAGCGGCGCGCTCCGGTCGCCCTTCGGCGGCGGCAGGCGGGTGACGATCGCCTCCAGCACCGCCTCGATGTTGATGCCGGTCTTGGCCGAGATCGGCACCGCGTCCTTGGCGTCGATGCCGATCACCTCCTCGATCTGGTCCTTGACCCGGTCGGGCTCGGCCGCCGGCAGGTCGATCTTGTTGAGGACCGGGACGATCTCGTGGTTGGCGTCCAGCGCCTGGTAGACGTTGGCGAGCGTCTGCGCCTCGACGCCCTGGGAGGCGTCGACGACGAGGAGCGAGCCCTCGCAGGCGGCGAGCGAGCGCGAGACCTCGTAGGCGAAATCGACGTGGCCGGGCGTGTCCATCAGGTTGAGGACGTAGTCGCGCCCGTCCTGGGCCTTGTATTCCAGGCGCACGGTCTGCGCCTTGATGGTGATGCCGCGCTCCTTCTCGATGTCCATCGAGTCGAGCATCTGCTCGCTCATGTCGCGCGCCGCGACCGCCCCGGTGATCTGGATCAGCCGGTCGGCGAGGGTTGACTTGCCGTGGTCGATATGGGCGACGATCGAGAAGTTGCGGATGTTGTCGATGGGGGACGCGGTCATCGTGAGGCTGTCTCCGGCGCGCAGGCGCGGCGATGCGCGTGGCGCACGGCGGTGAAGGAAGAGGTCGAGGGGAGATAGCAGCGGCACCCCGCCGCGCCAAGACGGCGGCCGGACGCACGCGGTTGTCGGATGGGGGTGAGTGTCGGGCGGGGGCGGTCGTCACGCGGCGGCGCGGACCATCCATCCCACCCGCGACCTCATCCTGAGGTGCGAACGACGTGAGCCTCGAAGGAGAGTTCCAGGGAGCACCGAGCTCTCTGGAGCCTTCCTTCGAGGTCAGTCGATCTTCGATCGACTAACACCTCAGGATGAGGGTGAGGGTTGGATGATCGTTGCGGCTCTGGGCTCCTCTGAACGCCAAGTGCGCGGTCAAGCGCGCAGCGAACCTTACGCCCCCAGCCGGACCGCCACGTCCTGCGCCAGCGACAGGCTCGAGGTCAGCCCCGGGCTCTCGATGCCGAACAGGTGCACCAGCCCCGGCAGGCCGTGCTCGGCCGGGCCGTCGATCAGGAAGTCGGCGGCCCCCTCCCCCGGCCCGGACAGCTTGGGGCGGATGCCGGCGTAGTCGGGCACCAGCGCCCCGTCGGGGAGCGCGGGCCAGTAGCGGCGGATCGCGGCGTAGAACAGGCCGCAGCGGCCGGGATTGACCTCGTAGTCGGGCGCGTCGATCCACTCGACGTCGGGGCCGAAGCGCATCCGTCCGGCGAGATCCAGGGTAAGGTGGATGCCCAATCCCCCCTCGACCGGGGCCGGGTAGATCAGCCGCGAGAAGGCCGGCCGCCCGGTGCAGCCGAAATAGTTGCCCTTGGCGAGAACGAGCCGCGGCACGCGCGCCTCGGGATACCCCTCGGTCGCCCGGGCGAGGCCCTGCGCCCCGAAGCTCGCGGCGTTCACCACGGCATCGACGGTGATCTCGTCGGCGTCGCCGAAGCGCGCGACCCAGCCCTCGGGCGAGCGGGTCAGGCGGGAGATCGGGGTATTGAAGGCGAGCGCGCCGCCCGCCCCCTCGATGTCGCCCTGCAGCGCCAGCATCAGGGCGTGGCTGTCGACGATGCCGGTCTCGGTCGAGAGCAGCGCGGCGTGGCAGGTCAGGTTCGGCTCGAGGCGCCGGGCCTCGGCGCCGTCGAGGAGCGACAGGCCCTCGACCCCGTTCGCAAGCCCTTGCGCGTGGATCGCCGCGATCTTACCGCCCTCCAGCTCGGTCGCCGCGACGATCAGCTTGCCGATCTTCGCATGCGGCACCCCGTGGCTCTCGCAGAAGGCGTAGAGCCGGCGCCGTCCCTCGACGCAGTGGTGCGCCCGGGACGAGCCGGTCGGGTAGTACATCCCGGCATGGATCACCTCGGAATTGCGCGAGGACACGCCGGTGCCGATGCCGCCCTCCGCCTCCGCCACGATCACCTCGTGGCCGCGCAGGGCCAGCTCCCGACCGATCGCGAGGCCGACCACCCCGGCACCGACGACGAGCACCATCATCGGCCGCTCCTCCCTCTCCGTGTCTACGCGGGTGCTTGTACAACGAAAAAGGGCCCCTCTCCGGGGAGAAGGGCCCTCTTTTTCCGTCGAGCCGTCAGGCTCAGGCGGCGATCGACATGGTCGGCTCGGCGGCCCGCACGTCGGCGTCGACATGGGCCTCGAAGCGCTTGAAGTTGTTGCGGAACATCTCGACCAGGCTCTTGGCGGTCTCGGCGAAGGCCGCCTTGTCCTGCCAGGTCTTGACCGGGTACAGAATGTGCGGTTCGACGCCCGGCACCGAGGTCGGGACCGCGAAGCCGAAATACGGGTCGCGACGGAAATCGGCCTTGGCGAGCGAGCCGTCCAGCGCCGCGGTCAGCAGGCGGCGGGTGACCCGGATCGGCATGCGGCGGCCGGTGCCGACGCCGCCGCCGGTCCAGCCGGTGTTGACGAGCCAGCAATCGACGTGGTGGCGGGCGATCAGGTCGCGCAGCAGGTTGCCGTAGACCGACGGGTGACGCGGCATGAACGGCGCGCCGAAACAGGTCGAGAAGGTCGCCTCGGGCCCCTTCAGCCCCTTCTCGGTGCCGGCCACCTTGGCGGTGTAGCCCGAGAGGAAGTGGTACATCGCCTCGGCGCCGGTCAGCTTGGCGATCGGGGGCAGCACCCCGAAGGCGTCGCAGGTCAGCATGACGATGTTCTTCGGGTGCCCGGCCTGGCCGGTGACGCTCGAGTTGCTGATGAACGGCAGCGGGTAGGCGCAGCGGGTGTTCTCGGTGCGCGAGGCGTCGTCGAAGTCCGGCAGGCGGGTGACCGGATCGATGACGACGTTCTCCATCACGGTGCCGAAGCGCTCGGTGGTGGAGTAGATCTCGGGCTCGGCCTCCTTCGACAGGCGGATCGTCTTGGCGTAGCAGCCGCCCTCGAAGTTGAAGATGCCCTTCGGGCTCCAGCCGTGCTCGTCGTCGCCGAGCAGCACGCGGTTGGGATCGGAGGACAGGGTGGTCTTGCCGGTGCCCGACAGGCCGAAGAACAGCGCCGAGTCACCCTCGTGGCCGACGTTGGCCGAGCAGTGCATCGGCATCACGCTCGACTTGGGCAGCACGTAGTTCAGGTACGTGAAGACCGACTTCTTCATCTCGCCGGCGTAGGAGGTGCCGCCGATCAGCACGATCTTGCGCGAGAAGTCGACCGCGATGACGGTCTCGGTGCGGCAGCCGTGCCGGGCCGGGTCGGCGCGGAAGCTCGGCAGGTCGATGATGGTCAGCTCGGGCGTGAAGCCGGCCAGGGCCTCGCGCTCGGGGCGGATCAGCAGGTTGCGGATGAACAGCGAGTGCCAGGCGTACTCGGTGAAGACCCGGGCGCGGACGCGGTGGCCGACCTCGGCGCCGCCGAACAGGTCCTGGGCGAACAGCTCCTTGCCCTCGGCATGGGCCAGGAAGTCCTCGAGCAGGGTCTCGAACTGCGGGCGGGTGATGCCGCCGTTGTTCTCCCACCACACCTCGTTCTCGGTGTCGGCGTCGCGGACGACGAACTTGTCCTTGGGCGAGCGGCCGGTGTGGATGCCGGTCTCGGCGACCAGGGCGCCGCCGGCGGCCAGCTGGGCCTCGCCGCGCTGCAGGGCGTGCTCGTAGAGGCTCGGAGCCTCGAGGTTCCAGTTGACGCGCTTGAGGTTGCGGAAGCCGATCTTGTCGGCGCCGAACGCCTCGTTGAATACGCCGATGTCGTTCACGCCCGATCCTCCTGGCGCCGACCCGGGCAAAGCCGGATGGCTGCCGGTCCGAATCGGGCCGAATGACTGCTCAAGTCCGGCGCGAAGACCTTGCTTGGACTTGCGAGCCGATCAAGGACTTGCAAGCCGGTCAAGCGCGACGGGCCGCGACCGTTCTCCGACGGCCTCGGTGGGCAGCCGTAGTAGGCGGCGAAACTTCGCGGTTCAATCGAATTCGCGGTATCCAACGGTGACAAGCTCGACTTTATGTCATGCCCCGGGCAGCCCGCGGGCCTGGGCGGCCATCGCCACCAGGGTCGGGCGCAGGGCGGCGGGGCTCGCCAGCCGCTCCGGGAACAGGACCCGGGCGGTGCGTTCGCCGGCGACGAGGTCGAGCCCGTCCGGATCGAACCCGGTCAGGCGCCACAGCCCCGGCTCCTCGCCGGCGAGCCGCGTGGCGTAGAGCGCGACGGCGTCGAGATGATCCTCGTTCATGTGGGCGACCGCGCCGGGCTCGGTCTCGGCGAGGGCGTCGTGGCCCGACAGGTCGGTGAGGAGTTCCGGCCCGGTCAGCGTCGCCGCTCGGGCGAAGCCCCCGTTGAGGTGGCCGGCCCGGGCGACGAGGCGGAAGAAGGCGAAGTCCGGGAAGTCGGCGTAGAGCGCCGCCTTCGGGTGGCGGGCGAGGAAGCGGGCCCGGACCCGGGGCTCGTCGCTGCGCACGACCGCGCCGGCCACGGTCAGGCGCGGATGGGCCAGCGGATCGCCCTTGCCGCCCTGGGAGAGGAGCAGCGAGCAGCGCGGGTCGGCCTCGAGATTGAGGGTGTGGGCCGAGAGCCGCGACAGGAGCAGCAGCGGCGTGCCGTCGAGGTCGGTCGCGACGGTGACGAGCGAGGCGAAGGGCGCGCCCCCGTCCCGCTCCAGCGTCGCGAGGGCGCCCGAGCGCGTCCGGCGCAGGAGCGAGCGGGCGAGCCCGATCGCGTCGAAGGGCGCCTCGGCGGCCGGCAGCGGCGCGGCCTGCTTCCCGTCTGCATCCGCCATGGTCTATTCCCCCCTCGCCCCTCGGTGGTCGCGCCGCACCTTGGCGGCCTCCCGCGGGCCCGTCCAGGCCGCGCGACGCCGCGGCGTTCACGAGGCTAGGCCCCCGCCGCGCGGCGGCCTCGTCCCCGGGGATCCATCGCACCGGTTGAGCCCGTATCGCGGATGCTCGCTTTTTCGGCGGGATGGCCTTAAGGGTGTCGGAATCGTGGCGCCGCAGCCACTGTCCAGTCTTTTCGGCGAGAGCCGGGCTGGACGGGAGGCGGCGACACCCGAGATCGACCGGGTCGAGGCACGCCGCGCCCGAAACGGTTTTCAGTCGGGCGACGTTCAGCAGGACCGTTGTGTCCTGGCGAGCGACGCTTGCCCCCAGGGAATGCCCATGCCGACCATCGCCCTCGTCGATGACGACCGCAACATCCTGACCTCCGTGTCGATCGCGCTGGAGACCGAAGGCTACCGGATCCAGACCTACACCGACGGCGCCTCGGCCCTCGACGGCCTGAAGCACTCGCCGCCCGACCTCGCGATCTTCGACATCAAGATGCCGCGCATGGACGGGATGGAGCTCCTGCGTCGCCTGCGCCAGAAATCCGACCTGCCGGTGATCTTCCTGACCTCGAAGGACGAGGAGATCGACGAGCTCTTCGGCCTCAAGATGGGCGCCGACGACTTCATCCGGAAGCCGTTCTCGCAGCGCCTGCTGGTCGAGCGGGTCAAGGCGGTGCTGCGCCGCTTCGCCGCCAAGGAGGCGGGGCCCGGCGCCTCGGCCCGGGAGGCGGAGGCCGCCGCCGCCCGCTCGCTCGAGCGCGGCCAGCTGATGATGGACCCGGAGCGCCACACCTGCACCTGGAAGGGCGAGCCGGTGACGCTGACGGTGACCGAGTTCCTGATCCTGCAGGCGCTGGCCCAGCGCCCGGGCGTCGTGAAGAGCCGCAACGCGCTCATGGACGCGGCCTACGACGACCAGGTCTACGTCGACGACCGCACCATCGACAGCCACATCAAGCGGCTGCGCAAGAAGTTCAAGGTCACCGACAACAGCTTCGACATGATCGAGACGCTGTACGGCGTCGGCTACCGCTTCAAGGAAATGTGAGCGACTTGACCGCCGGAGTGACGACCGCGTGAGCGAAGGCTCGCCCCCCGGCGCCGTGCGCCGCCTGCTGGGCGGCCCCGGCCGCCTCCTCGAAGACACCGGGCGCCGCCTGCGCGGCCCGGGCCGCGCGCGGGATCGGGATTCTTCCGCCCGGACCGCGCACGCCCCGAAGCCCCCGGGCGAGATCGACCCGGACGCCGAGGCCGCGCGCGAGCCGTTCGGCTGGCGCTCGGTCCGCCGCTGGGTGGCCCAGCGCTTCGCCTCGAGCCTGACCCGGCGCATCGTGGTCCTGAACCTCGCCGGGCTGATCGCGCTCCTGATCGGCTTCCTCTACCTCAACCAGTTCCGCCAGGGCCTGATCGAGGCCCGGGTCCAGAGCCTGCTGACGCAGGGCGACATCATCGCGGGGGCGATCGCGGCGTCGGCCACCGTCGACACCGACGCGATCACCATCGACCCCGACCGCCTGCTCCAGCTCCAGGCCGGCGAGGGCGGATCCTTCGCCGACGAGGCGCCCTCGGGCCTCGAATTCTCCCTGAACCCGGAGCGGGTGGCGCCGCTCCTGCGCCGCCTGATCACCCCGACCGGCACCCGCGCCCGGGTCTACGACCGCGACGGCACGATGCTGATCGATTCGCGCGGCCTCTATATCCGCGGCGACCTCAGCCGCGATCCGCCGCCGCTGCGCAAGGACCGGTCGAGCCTCGTCGAGCAGGCCTGGAACGCCGTGCGGGGTGCGCTGCCGTGGCTCGGCCGCTCGAGCGCGGCCGACGAGCCGGGCCCGGCCGATGGACGGACCCTGCCGGAGGTGCAGCGGGCGCTGACGGGCGCGCGCGGCACGCTGGTGCGCCGCAACGGCCCGGGCGAGACCATCGTGTCGGTGGCGGTGCCGATCCAGCGCGGCCGCACGGTGCGGGGCGCCCTGCTGCTCTCGACCCAGGAAGGCGACATCGACAAGATCATCGCCGCCGAGCGCTTCTCGCTGCTGCAGGTCTTCATCATCGCGGCGCTGGTGATGGTGGTGCTGTCGATGCTGGTCGCCGGCCAGATCGTCGGGCCGGTCGGGCGCCTGGCGGAGGCCGCCGAGCGGGTGCGCACCGGCATCAAGTCGCGCCAGGAGATCCCCGACTTCACCCGGCGCACCGACGAGATCGGCCACCTCTCGGGGGCGTTGCGCGACATGACGCAGGCGCTCTACCGCCGCCTCGACGCGATCGAGAACTTTGCCGCCGACGTCTCGCACGAGCTGAAGAATCCCCTGACCTCGCTGCGCAGCGCCGTCGAGACCCTGCCGCTCGCCAAGACCGACGAATCGCGCGGCCGGCTGCTGCAGGTCATCCAGCACGACGTGAAGCGCCTCGACCGGCTGATCAGCGACATCGCCGACGCCTCGCGCCTCGACGCCGAGCTCGCCCGGGCCGAGGCCGGCCGGGTCGACCTGAGAAAGCTCATCACCACGGTGGTGTCGGTCGCCAACGAGCGCCGGCGCCGGGGCGACGCGGCGATCGACCTCACGGTCGAGCCGGCGCCCGCCGGCGTCGAGGACGCCTTCGCGATCCTCGGCCACGACAGCCGGCTCGGCCAGGTGGTCAACAACCTCCTCGACAACGCCCGCTCGTTCTCGCCCAAGGGCGCCAGCGTCCGGGTGGCCCTGCGGCGGCGGCGCAACGCCGTCGAGCTGACCGTGGAGGATGACGGCCCCGGCATCCCGCACCACGCCCTGGAGCGGATCTTCGAGCGCTTCTACACCGACCGGCCGGAGCAGGGTTTCGGGCAGAATTCGGGGCTGGGCCTCTCGATCTCGCGCCAGATCGTCCAGGCCCACCGGGGCACGATCCGGGCGGAGAACCGGCTGGGACCCGCCGGGGAGGACGGCGAGCCGGCCGTGCTCGGCGCCCGCTTCATCGTCCGCATCCCGGCCCAGAGCCGGTGACGGCGCGGGCACCGTCCACCGCGACCGTGCATGCGAGCTGCGTCGTCGTCGGCGAGTACGGGATCCTGGTGCGGGGCGAGGCAGGGAGCGGCAAATCGACCCTGGCCCGTGACCTTCTCGACCTCGGCGCCAGATATGGCACGTTCGCCGCCCTGGTGGGCGACGACCGGGTCGTCCTGACGTATCGTCACGGGCGACTCGTGGCGGCCCCGCATCCGGCGCTCGCCGGCCTCGTCGAGGTTCGCGGGCTTGGGCTGCAAGCCGTTGACGCGACGGCGCCTTCGGCGATCCTGCGCCTCGTCGTCGACCTCGCCGAGGAGGCGCCGCGAATGCCCGAGGAGGGCGCGGAGACGGTCCTTCTCCGCGGGGTCCGGCTCCCCAGGATGATCCTGTCGCGGGGGCCCGGCCGCGCCGAAACGGTGTTGTGGCATTGGCGCCGCCTCCGTGTCATGATGATGACCGATTGATGCGGATTTCGCCGCATTGCTCTTGCGCTCGCCTTCGCGCTGCACAAAATGGCGGCTCGGCTCCAACGGGGCGTCGGAACTCGTGTCGATGATTGGAATGGTGCTCGTCACCCACGGCCTGCTCGCGACGGAATTCAAAGCCGCGCTGGAGCACGTCGTCGGGCCGCAAGAGCAGCTCGAGACGATCACCATCGGCCCCGAGGACGACATGGAGGTCCGTCGCAAGGACATCATGTCGGCGGTGTGCCGGGTGAATTCCGGCGAGGGCGTGGTCGTGCTGACAGACATGTTCGGGGGTACGCCCTCGAACCTTGCCCTCTCCTGCATGAACGGCGGCTCGGTCGAGGTCGTCGCCGGCATCAACCTGCCGATGCTGATCAAGCTCGCCAGCGTCCGCGACGAGGAGAGCCTCGGCGAGGCGGTCCTCCACGCCCAGGAGGCGGGGCGCAAGTACATCAACGTCGCCTCGCGGGTCCTGGCCGGCAAGTAGCGGCAGGCGGCCGGGGCGGGTTTTCCCCACGGGCCGTGACGTCCCAGACATGACGTCCTAGAACGGTACGGCCGCCGCGCGCGAAGGCGGCACCGTTTCCGGGAGACGCCATGAACCAGGCCGTGAACGACGCGCGGCTGTCGCTCGACCACGTACCGGTCGAGGACCTCGACGCCGCCCTCCGCGTGTTTCGCCGGCTGCCGCTGGAACTCCTGGGCTTCCTGATCCTGCTGCCGGTCGTCGGCGTCGGCCTGTCCCGGCTCGGCACGGCGCTCTCGCCGCCCTATGGCCTCTACGTCTTCGGCCAGACCCTCACGACCTGGGGCCTCCTGGCGATGCTCGTCCTGCTGTACGGGCTGCTCCGCCGGCGGGGGCGACAGGTCGGACACCTCCTGAACGATCCTGACATCCTGGCGTCCCCGGTGGCGAGCCTGCCGTCGATGCCCGGCGTGATCGCCGGGCGGGCCCGGGCGCTCGGCATGGAATGGAGCGGCTTCTACGGGCCGCTCCGCCCGCGCCGGACGTAGGACCGTCGAGATCCCGGATCCTCGCCGGGCCGGTTGTGCGCCCTAGCTTTCTGCGTCGGCCCGGTTACCCTGGTGGAGCCGACTTCCTCAACACGCGCGAGAGCCGGACGACGGGCCTGTGAGCCGGTCCCACCGGTTCCGAGCAGGTGCCCCGATCGATGACGCCCTTTGCCGACACAGACGACGAGGACGGCGAGCTGCCGCCGGTTCCCGAGGGCGCCAGCGCCCGCGACCTTCCCATCATCAACCGACGCGGCCTGCACGCCAGGGCCTCCGCCAAGTTCGTCCAGACGGTCGAGAAATTCGGCTCCGACGTGACGGTGAGCCGGGGCGGCGAGACCGTGGGCGGGCGCTCGATCATGGGCCTGCTCACCCTCGGCGCCGCGCAGGGCACCAGCATCCGGGTGACCGCCCTCGGGCCCGACCAGGATTCCTGCATGGAGGCGATCACCGCCCTCCTCGCCAACCGGTTCGGCGAGGACGAGTAGCGGGGGGCTCGTCCGGTCAGGCGCGCAGGCGCAGCAGCCGGCGAAGATCCGTCCGCTCCCGCGGCGCCCGGACGGCGCCGGCCCGCTCCACCGTCACCACCGCCTCGACGCGGGCCGGTGCCGGAGCCTGCGACGGCACTTGCGCGAGGCACAGGCCGGCCTGGCGCCAGATCGTGTCGTGCCGTCCGGTCGCGAGGTGGATCGCAGCCGCCACCACCTCGCCGTCGCGCCGCACGAGATCGACGCAGGCCTGCCCGCGGTGGGCGAAGCGCCGGGTCACCACCCGGAAGGCCGTGGCCGTCGCCGGGTCGGCGAGCAGGCTGTCCGCGCCGCGCCGGGCGTCAAGGACCAGGAAATGCTCGACGGCATCGCGCAGCCGCGCCGTGTCGCGCACCCGCTCCAGGGAGGTCCGTCCGGCCGGCAGGGTCAGGGGCGCCGGCGCCACCTCGGGCGCGGCGGCCTGCTCGGCGAGCGCGAGATGCCGCCCGGTGCCGCCCGCCGCCGCGCCGAGGGCGACAGCCAGGGCCGAATCGGGCCGCAGGTCCGGCCACAGCAGGTCGACGAGGCGCAGCGGCGACCCGCGCAGGTGGTCGAGGGCGGTCCGCAGCACCGCGCTGGCATGGTCGGCGTCGATCGCCGCCTCGGCGGTGCCGGCGAGCGGCAGGCGCCAGAGCCGGGCGCGGCCGGCGAGCGCCTGGCGCGCCGGCAGCCGGAGCGGCAGCGCCCCGCGCAGGATCGGGGCCCGCGCCCCGTCCTGCCAGACCAGCAGCACCGCGAGCGTCTGCCCGTCGGCGAGGTGCTGGGCCATCGTCAGGGCGAAATCGGGATCGGCGTAGACGCTGGGCTCGAGCGCCCGCGCCATCAGGCTGCGCCAGGCTTCGACCTCCGGCTCCCGCAGGGAGGCGGGATGGCGCAGCTCCGCCCGCAGGGTCACCGCACCGGTCAGCCCGCCCTGGATCAGCGTGAAGGAAGTGTTCATCGCGGCCTCGTTCCGGATCAACCCGTCCCGAAACGGGACGATGGCGCCGCCCCTGCGGCCGTGCCGGACACCCCGTTTCAAGACCCGTGCCGGGGCCGGCCCTACCCGCCGGGGATCGCCAGCGGATTGTCGGTCAGCGCGGCGGCGTCCGGCGCGTCCACGGCGGGCCGGCCCAGGAACGCGTCCCACAGCCGGCGCACGAAGGCCGGGTCGAGGTCGCGCACGATCAGGACCAGCCGCGAGCGGGTGTCGCCGTCCGGCCAGGCCGGCAGCACCGCGGGGGTGTGGACGACGTGCTGCACCCCGTGCACCACCACCGGCCGCCCCGGATCGTCGGCCAGCGCCACCAGCCCCTTGAGCCGCAGGAGCTTCGGCCCGTGGGCGGAGCGCAGGAGGTCGAGGAACATCTCGAACGCGGCGCGAGGCACCGGCGCGTCGCTCACCAGATGGAAGGCCCGGATCGCCGCGTCGTGCCGGTTGACGTCGTGGTGGTGATGCCCGTGATGATGGTGGTCGTGGACCTCGGCGCCGAGCCAGTCCCGCACGTCGGCGACCTTGCCGTCGAGGTCGAACAGGCCGCCGAGGAATTCGTCCGGCGGCGCGTCCGGCGCCAGGATCCGCGCGCCCGGGTTGATCGCCGACAGGCGCGTGCGCAGGGCCTGCGCCTCGGCGCCCGGCAGCTCGGCCTTCGTCAGCACCAGCCGGTCCGCCACCGCGACCTGGCGCAGGGCCTCCGGATGGGCGTCGAGGGTGCCCGCGCCGTTGACCGCGTCCACCACCGTGACCACGCCTTGCAGCGCGTACCGCATCGCCACGTAGGGATGGTACAGGATCGCGTGCAGGATCGGAGCCGGGTCGGCGAGGCCGGTGGTCTCGATCACCACCCGGCGGAACGGCTGGATGCGGCCGTTGTCGCGCTTGCGCAGCAGGTCCTCGAGGGTCGCGATCAGGTCGCCCCGCACGGTGCAGCACAGGCAGCCGGCGCCGAGCAGAATCATGCCCTCGTCCACGGTCTCGATCAGCAGGTGGTCGAGCCCGACCTCGCCGAACTCGTTGACGATCACCACGGTGTCGGCGAGCTCGGGTGCCCGCAGCAGCCGGTTGAGCAGGGTGGTCTTCCCGGCGCCGAGGAAGCCGGTGAGGATCGTGAGCGGGATCGGCGTCGGGCGGCCGGGGGCGTCGGTCATGAGGTGCGGTCTCGGATGAGGTCGTGGGGGGCGTTTCGCCCTGCAGATGGGGAGCGGGATGGCCATGCGGGATGGGTGGGCCGCCTGTCGAGGGCCGGCGGCCGTCAGCCCCGGCCACGCGGTCGGAGCCGCATGCCCCTCACGGGAGGTCGCGCCGCATCAGCGCGTAGGGCTCGTCCCGGTACGCGAACCGCTCGACCGTCCGCCATCCGAGCCGGGCGTAGAGCGGCTCGGCGGTGCGGGTGTAGAGCCACAGCGTCGCGACACCCGACGCCGCCGCCTCGGCCTCGATCGCGGCGACGAGCCGGGAGGCGTGGCCGCGGCCGCGAGCGTGGGGCGGAACGTAGACGCCGGCGAGCCAGGGGGTCAGATCGGGCCGCGGGTCGAGGTCGTGGGCGACCAGGCTCGCCATGCCGACGGGCTCGCCGCCGGCGAGCAGGACCAGCGTGCGGGGCATCGGGCCCGGTCCGGCGGCGGTCGCGGCCTCGGCGGCGGCCACCTCGGACAGGCTGCGGCCCCGCGCAAAGGCCTCCCGGCGCCAGCGCGCGGTGACGGCGGCGAGGTCGGGCCGCTCGGACGTGGCGACGATCATCGGGGTCGCCGGTACGCGGGCCCGCTCCACGGCGCGAGCCGAGGTCGGAGGCCGCCCGATGCCAGCCTTTGATTCCCCGATGCCAGCCTTTGATTCAATGCCAGCCTTGGCCGAAGCGGCCGGTCGAATGCAGCAGGGTATGCCCGCAATCGAGGCAGAGGTAGCGGGTCTCGACGCCGCCGCCGAAGGCTTCGACCACCGGCGTCGAGGCCACGACCATCAGGCGGGCATGGGGCCGCTCCTGCCAATGCGCGCGCATCTGGCCGCAGCAGGCGCGGCAGGCCGCGTCGTCCTCGCTCATCCGCGGTGGCCCGGGACGGGCCTGGAAACTCTGCTGGGCCATGAAGGTCTGACGGGCCATGACGTTCTGCCGAGCCGTGCGGCGTCGGCCTCGTGCGGGGTTGCCGCATCCGGAAACGATCCCGGCGAGAATCGCCCGTCGGCCCCGCGGGATCGGCAAGATCGGGACCAGCAGGCCGGGCGGGCGAGGGATCGTCCGCACGACGGGACCGCGGCGCGGCTCCGCCGCCGGTCCATGGCGACCGAGCCTCACGGGGATCGCCGCAACAGCCCGGACGATAGCATTGTTTCGCAGGATTGCGGCAAGACCTTGCGGCAGACCGTGCGGTCTCACTCCGGCGCTCATTCCGCCCGCGTCACCGCCGACGCGGCGCGGGCGGGCCTATCGCGGAACCTCGACAGGAGGCCCCGGTTGTCCCGCGTGTTGGAGGGCCCGCCCTCCATCGGAATCCTGTCGCGGGAGGGGCCGTGAGGCGTCGCCGGATCGCCGTCTGGCTGGGAGCGGCGGTCCTCGCCGGGGTCGCGGGCTTCGGGATCGCCGCGTGGCGTTCCGCCATCGCGCCGGGCGGTCCCGCCGCGGGCGAGGTCGCGGCCGAGCCGGTGCGCCGCGGCGCGGTCCTCGCCGCGCTGGGTTACTGCGCCTCGTGCCATACGGCGGAGGGAGGCCGGCCCTACGCGGGCGGCCGCGGGGTTGCGACGCCGTTCGGCACGATCTATTCGACCAACATCACGCCCGACCCCGAGACCGGGCTCGGCCACTACACGCTCGCCGCCTTCGCCCGGGCGATGCGCGAGGGGGTCGACCGCGAGGGGCGCCACCTCTACCCGGCCTTTCCCTATACCCACTATGCCGGCCTGACCGACGCCGACATCGCCGCCCTCTATGCCTTCACGATGACCCGGGAGCCGGTGAGGCAGGCGGCGACGCCGAACGCGCTGCCGGCGCCGTTGTCGTGGCGCCCGCTGATCGCCGGCTGGAAGCTGCTGTTCGCGCAGGCTCCGGCGATCCCGGCCGACCCGCGCCGCTCGCCGGACTGGAACCGCGGCGCCTACCTCGCCGAGGCGCTGAGCCATTGCGGCGCCTGCCACAGCCCGCGCAACCTCCTGGGCGCCGAGATCCGCTCGAAGGCCTATGCGGGCGGCGAGGCCGACGGCTGGTGGGTTCCGCCGCTGGACCGCTCGTCGCCCTCCCCGCTCGCCTGGAGCGAGGCCGACCTCGCCCGCTACCTCGCCGAGTGGGATCCGCAGCACGGCGGCGCCGCCGGCCCGATGCGCCCGGTGGTCGACGCGCACCGCACCGTGCCGGCGGGCGAGATCCGAGCCCTCGCCGCCTACGTGGCGACGCTCTACGGCCCGGGCGCCGCCGGCAGCCGCACCGGCCCGGTCGACCGGGCGGTTCCGGGCGACGATCCGGCGCTGGCCCGTGGGGCGGCGACCTATGCCGGCGCCTGCGCGACCTGCCACGAGAGCGGCGGCGGGGCGGCGGGAGGGGTGCCCTATACCACGCCCTCGCTCGGCCACCGCACCACCCTGCGGGCGCCCGACCCGCGCAACCTGATCCTGGTGCTGCGCGACGGGATCGCCCCGCGGGACCACGCGCCGGGCCCGATCATGCCGGCCTACGGGACGATGCTGACGCCGTCCCAGACGACGGACCTCGCGGCCTACCTGCGCGCCCGCTTCAGCCCGGACGGGCCGTGGCCCGACCTCGACGGGACGGTGCGCCGGCTGATGGGCGGGACGACCCGATCCGGCGCCCGGGCGGAGGCGACACGGTGAGGAGGAGACGCCGATGCCGACCCTGACGGTGAACGGCCGGGCCCGGACGGTCGCGGCCGAGCCCGACACCCCGCTTCTCTACGTCCTGCGCGACGAGCTGGGGCTCAACGGCGCCAAGTTCGGCTGCGGGCTCGGCCAGTGCGGCGCCTGCACGGTGGAGGTCGATGGCCGGGCGGTCCTGTCCTGCCTCACCCCGATCGGCGTGCTGGAGGGACGCCCCGTCACCACCGTCGAGGGCCTGGGCTCGCCCGAGGCGCCGGGCCCGCTCCAGGCCGCCTTCATCGCCGAGAACGCGGCGCAGTGCGGCTACTGCATCGCCGGCATGGTGATGCGGGCCCACGCCCTGCTGCGCGAAAACCCGCATCCGGGCGAGGACGAGATCCGGGCCGCCCTGCGGCTCAACCTGTGCCGCTGCGGAACGCACATGCGGATCCTCGCCGCGGTGCGGCGGGCCGCCGGGCGGCCCGGCCCGGCCGCAGGAGGCGGGTCGTGACCGCGCTCACCCGCCGGGCGCTGCTCGTCGGCGGCGCGCTCCTCGTCGGGATCGGCCCGGCCCGGGCGGCGCTGCCCGGCAGCCTCGCCGAGGCGCCGCGGATCGATGCCTGGATCCGCCTCGATCCGGACGGCAGCGTCACGGTGCTTACCGGCAAGGCCGAGCTCGGCCAGGGGATCAAGACGGCGCTGATCCAGGTCGCTGCGGAGGAGCTCGGCCTCGATCCGGCGGCCCTGCGCCTGATCACCGCCGACACCGAGCTGACCCCCGACGAGGGCTACACCGCCGGCAGCCACTCGATGCAGGATTCCGCCACCGCGATCCGGCTGGCCGCCGCCGCCGCGCGGGCGCTGCTCGTCCAGGCGGCCGCGCTCCGGCTCGGTGCACGGGCGGAAACGCTGAGCGTGGCCGACGGCGCGGTCGCGGCGCCGGACGGGCGCCGGCTGCACTTTGCGGAACTCGCCGCCGAAATCGACCTCGACGCACCGGTGCCCGAGGCGACGGCCCTGCGTGAACCCGGCACCCGCACCCTCGTCGGCCGGCCGCTGCCTCGGGTCGACATCCCCGCCAAGGTCGCGGGCGGGCCGGCCTACGTCCAGGACATCCGCGCGCCGGGGATGGTGCATGCCCGGATCGTGCGCCCGCCCCGCCCGGGCGCCCGCCTCGTCGCCCTCGAGACCGAGGCCGTGACGGCCCGGCCCGGGGTGATCCGGGTCCACCGCGACGGCGACTTTCTGGCGGTGGTGGCCGAGCGGGAATATGCCGCCGTCACGGCGATGCGGGCGCTCGCCGCGCACGCGGTCTGGCAGGGCGGCACCCCCGTGCCGGAGCCCGATGCGCTGTTTGCCGACCTCGCCGGGCGGGAGGCGAAGCGCACGATCATCCACGAGGCCGGCGCCGGAACGCCGGTGCCGGCGGGGCGCACGATCACCGCGCATTACCGCCGACGCTACCAGATGCACGGCTCGATCGGCCCGTCCTGCGCGGTGGCGGAGTTCGACGGCACGCGCCTCACCGTCTGGTCGCATGCGCAAGGGATGTTCCCCCTGCGCAAGGCGCTGGCCGAGATGCTGGCGCTGCCCGAAGTCCAGGTGCGCTGCATCCACGTCGAGGGCTCGGGCTGCTACGGCCATAACGGCGCCGACGATGCGGCGGGCGACGCGGCGTTGCTGGCCCACGCCCTGCCGGGCCGGCCGGTGCGGGTGCAGTACACCCGCGAGCAGGAGCACCTGTGGGAGCCCTATGGCGGCGCGATGATGACCCAGGCCTCCGCCATGCTGGGGCCGGACGGGCGCATCGCCGACTGGGACTACGCGGTGCGCAGCCCGACCCACCTCACCCGCCCGCCCGGTGCCGGCCAGCTGCTCTCGGCCCGGATGCTGGAGAGTCCGTTCCCGGCCCCGCCTCCGAAGGCGCTGCCGCAGCCCGAGGGCGGCGGCGACCGCAACGCCATCCCGCTCTACCGCTTCGCCCGGGCCCGGGTGGCGCACGATTTCGTCGCCGCGATGCCGCTCAGGGTCTCGGCCCTGCGCAGCCTCGGGGCATACATGAACGTGTTCTCGATCGAGAGCCTGATGGACGAGGCCGCGGAGGCGGCGGGCGCCGATCCGGTCGCCTTCCGGCTGGCCCATCTCGACGATCCCCGTGCCCGCGCCGTCATCGAGGCGGCGGCCGCGCGGTTCGGCTGGGGAGCGGCGCTGCCGAAGGGCCGCGGCGCCGGCTTCGCCTTCGCCCGCTACAAGAACCTCGCCGGGTACTGCGCCGTCGCCGTCGAGGTGGCGGTGGAGCGCGAGAGCGGCCGGGTCCGGCTGGTGCGGGCGCAGGCGGCGCTCGATGCCGGCGAGATCGTCAACCCGCACGGGCTTCGCGACCAGATCGAGGGCGGGATCATCCAGGCGATGAGCTGGAGCCTGTTCGAGGCGGTGGCGCACGACGCCGCAGGCCCGACGAGCCGCGACTGGAGCACCTACCCGATCGCCCGCTTCCCCGACATTCCCGAGCGCCTCGACGTCCACCTGATCGACCGACCGGGCGCGCCGTTCCTCGGGGCCGGCGAGGTTGCCCAGGGCCCGACCGCCGCGGCCCTCGCCAACGCGATCCGGCAGGCCGCGGGCGTGCGCCTGCGCGAATTGCCGATGCGGCCGGAGCTGGTGAAGGCGGCAATCGGGGTGTGAGACCGCCGCGTCGTCGAGCGGACCCGTTCGAGGGCGCAGGGCAAGCCCAAACGGGCGTCGGCGCCGAGGCACGGTGGAATAAAATGGCCGGCCCGTCGCGCGGGCCGGCCTTCGTCCATCCTAAGCAGACTTGCGTTGGCAGGCCAACGCTTCGCCCGCTCAGGTTCCTGTTTTGTAGCAGATGTTCGGCGCCGAACCGGTCACCACTTCGGCGAAATCTGCTTAGCGCTGCGGGTCGATCAGCGGCGACCAGGTCGGGTCGGAGGCGTAGGACGGGGTCGGGACCGGCTGCTCGACCTTGCCGGTGATGTCGACCATGTAAAGCTTGCCGCCGGCCTGGCCGCCGGGATCGCGGAAGAAGATCAGGTACTGGCCGTTCGGCGCCCAGGTCGGGCCCTCGTTGTGGAAGCCCTCGGTCAGCACCCGCTCGCCGGTGCCGTCCGGCTTCATGACGCAGATCGCGAACGAGCCCTTCCGCTGGCGGGTGAAGGCGATGTAGTCGCCCCGCGGCGACCAGGCCGGCTGCGAGGCCGAGCCGTCGCCGAAGGTCAGGCGGCGCGGGTTCGAGCCGTCGGCGCCCATGACGTAGACCTGCTGCTGGCCGCCGCGGTCGGACTCGAACACGATCTCGCGCCCGTCCGGCGAGAAGGACGGCGAGGTGTCGATGGCGTTGGCGTTGGTGATCCGGGTCTGCGCCTTGGAGGCGAGGTCCATCACGTAGATGCTGGCATTGCCGCCGTCCTGGTCGCTCATCACCAGGCGCCGCCCGTCCGGCGAGAAGCGCGGGCTGGTGCTCATCTCGGCATTGGTCGGGATCACCTGCCGGGCGCCGGTCGAGAGGTTGATCACCTGCACCCGCGGCTGCTGGCCGGTGACCTGGGCCATGTAGGTGATGTCCTGGGTCGAGGGCGAGTAGCGCGGCGCCACCACCGAGGCCTCGCCGCTCGTCAGGTAGCGCACGTTGGCGCCGTCCTGGTCCATGATGGCGAGGCGCTTGCGCCGGTGCTCCTTCGAGCCCGACTCGTCGACGAAGGCGACGCGGGTGTCGAAGAAGCCGCCGATGCCGGTGATCTTGGTGTAGACCGCATCCGAGATCAGGTGGCCCATCCGGCGGGCGTTGGCGCCGTCGCCCGCATATTGCTGGCCGACCATCTGCTGGCCCGACAGCACGTCCCAGAGCCGGAACTCGGCCTTGAGCTTGCCCGTGCCGTCACGGGTGACGCGGCCCGTCACGAGGCCCTGCACGCCGATGTCCTTCCAGGCGGAGAAGTTCGGCGCGGCGTCGAAGTTCGGGCTCTCGGGGAAGCGGCCCTTCTCGACCGGCGTGAAGTAGCCCGAGCGCTTCAGGTTGTTGGTCACGATGCCCGAGAGCGTCGGGCCGAGGCTCGGATCGCCGGAAAAGTCCGCGATGGCGATCGGCATCGGCTGGAAGGCGCCGCCGGGGCCGATGCGCAGGTTGAGCTGGGCCTGGGCCGGCGTGGCGAAGCCGGGCATCAGGCCGGCGGCGAGGCACAGCCACAGGAGCGCGGCGAGCGCGGGACGCAGTCGCGAGGGGGAGTGCATGCAGGGGACGTCCGTCGTGTGGTGAGGCAGGCGGCCGGTGGGATCTTCAAGCCCGCGGCAGCTCGAACTCCGCGTTGATGACCCGCCAGTCGTTGTAGAACGGCGCGAACTGGGCCGGGATGCGGAAGGGCGCGCAGCGCCGCACCGCCCGCACCGCGGCCTCGGCGATCGACCGGTCGACCGCGCTGCCGCCGGCGCGCAGGATGCGCGGATCGGTGGTGAGCGAGCCGTCCGGATTCAGGCGGATATCGAGCTGGGGCAGCACGATGCCCTGCGCGGCGCCGGGCGGGGCCGAGTAGCAGCGCTCGATCTGCTGCTGCAGCAGGCCGACCAGGGCGTCGCGCTGACTCGGATTGAGCCGCTGCGAGGTGCCGGTGGCGGCGCCGAGCGCCGCCGTCCGCTGGACCTCGCGGCCGGTGGCCCCGGTCGATTGCGACGGCCCGTGCGATGCCAGCATGTCGCGGATCGAGCCCGAATTGAACTTGGCGGCGAGCTCGGCTTGGCGCTTGGCCTTGGCCTCCGCGGCGGCCTTGGCACGGGCATCCGCCACCGCCTTGGCTTTTGCCGCGGCCTCGGCCTTCGCCTTGGCTTCCGCGGCGGCGTGGGCCTTCGCTTCGGCTTCCGCCTTGGCCTCCGCCTTCGCCTCGGCTTCGGCTTGGGCCTTCGCTTCCGCCTCGGCCTTCGCCTCGGCACGGGCCTTCGCTTCCGCCTTGGCCTTGGCGTCGGCGACCGCCTTGGCCTTCGCCTCGGCTTCGGCCTGGGCTTTCGCCTCCGCTTCCGCCTTGGCTTCGGCCTTGGCCTTCGCGTCGGCCTCGGCGCGGGCCTTGGCTTCCGCCTTCGCCTTCGCGGCGGCCTTGTCCGCCGCAGCCTTCTCGGCGGCGGCCTTCTCGGCCGCCTTGGCCTCGGCCAGTTCCTCGCGCCGGATCGCCTCGGCCTCGGCCTTCTCGGCGGCCGCCTTCTCCGCGGCGGCCTTGGCGGCGGTCGCGGCGGCCTTCTCGGCCGCAGCCTTTGCAGCTTCCTTGGCAGCCTCCTTGGCGGCGGCTTTCGCGGCTTCCTTTGCTGCCTCCTTGGCGGCTTCCTTGGCCTCGCGCTCGGCTTCCGCCTTGGCCTCGCGCGCCTCGGCGTCGGCCTTTGCCTTCGCGGCGGCAGCCTTCTCGGCATCGGCCTTGGCGGTGTCGGGGCGGGCCGGCGGCATCGGGGCGGGCTCGGGCTGCTCGAGGGCCGGGCGCAGGGGCGGCGCCGGCATCTCCTCGGCGTTGGCGACCTTCATCTCGGGCGGGCGCGTCGGCGGGGTCGGCACGTCGGCCTTGGCCTCGCCGGGATCGTTCTCGCGCTGCTTGTCGGCGGCGCGGTCGGCGCGGGGGCTCTTGGCCGGGGCGTCGCCGTCGCGCTGGCCCTTGGTCAGCTCCGAGAACTGGTTCTCGGTGATGACCTCGACCGGCACGCCCTCCTCGGCCTGCGGCAGCACGTGCGAGGCGGCGGCGAACAGCGCCAGCCCGATCAGCACCACGTGCGCGCCGGCCGACACCCAGACGCCGGGCTCGGACCTGTCGAAGGGAAACACCACGGCGGACCCCGTCCTGCTATCGCTGGTCGGGCTCGGTCACGAGGGCGACCTTCTTGAAGCCGCCGCCCGTCACGATCGCCATCACCTGGGCGACGCGGCCGTAATCGACCCGCTTGTCGCCGCGCACGAAGACCCGCTCCTCGAACCCGTCCTTGGCGGTGGCCGAGAGCTTGGCGACGATGGTGTCGTCGGTCAGTTCGTCCTCGCCCAGGAAGACCTGGCCGGTCTGGCGGATCGACAGGGTGACGGGCTTCGAATCCTGGTTGAGCGGCGCGGCCTTGGTCTGCGGCAGGTCCAGGGGCACGCCCACCGTCATCATCGGCGCGGCCACCATGAAGATGATCAGGAGCACCAGCACGACGTCGATGAACGGCGTCATGTTGATCTCGTTGATCGCGCCGCCGCCCCGCCGGCCGCGCCGACGGCGCCCGCCGCCCTGGGCCGCTCCGGTGGCCATGCTCATTGGGTTCGATCCCTGTCCGAGAGGGGGGACGCGCGCCGGCTCAGGCCGCCAGCGCCATGCGCTCGTCGATCTGCCGCGACAGGATCGCCGAGAACTCGTCGGCGAAGCCCTCGAGGCGCCCCTGCGCCTTGGCGACCGAGGCCTGGAGCTTGTTGTAGGCGAGCACCGCGGGGATCGCCGCGAACAGGCCGATCGCGGTGGCGAACAAGGCCTCGGCGATGCCCGGCGCCACGACCGCGAGCGAGGTGTTCTTCGAGGCCGCGATCGACGTGAAGGCGGTCATGATGCCGAACACCGTGCCGAACAGGCCGATATACGGGCCCGCCGAGCCGATCGAGGCGAGGAACAGCAGGCGCGATTCCAGCCGCTCGACCTCGCGCTGGATCGTCACGTCGAGCACCTTGTCGATGCGCTGGCCGAGGCTGCGGATCGAGCGGCCGGAGCCCTCGTAGGACCGGCGCCACTCGCGCATCGCGGCGACGAACAGGGCGGCGAGCCCGCTCGCCGGCTTGTCGTTGTAGGCGCGGTAGAGCTCCTCCAGCGGCCGGCCGGACCAGAACTCCTCCTCGAAGGCGTCCATCTCCGCCTTGGTGCGGCGAAACAGCAGCGTCTTGTCGACGATGATCGACCAGCACCAGATCGAGGAGCCGAGGAGGCCGAGCATCACCACCTTGACGACGAAGTGGGCCTGCCAGAACAGGCCGAACATCGTGATCTCGGCCACGGGCATCGCCTGGGCGGCGTCGGCGGGATTCATGCGGCTTTCCTCGCGTCGCGGGCCGAGGAACGGACCGCTGGCACTCCAACCGGGATCGGGGCTTGTCGTATCGTGTCTCGATCGCGCCCGAATCTGTCGAAAGTATGGGCCGCGCCCTGCGACGGAGCGCTCGCCCGCCGCGAGTTAAGCCCCCGGCAGGGTTAAGGAATGGTGAGCGGAGTCCGCAGGTGTCGTCTCAGCGCCGGCCGAGGCGCCGCCGCAGGGCCTCCGGCAGGCGCACCGCCCGGCCGTCGCGCACGCAGGCCACCACCACCTCGGCCCGCACCAGCACCTCGTCGCCGCGGCGCACCTCCTGGTCGAGATGCATCGAGGCGCCGCGCAGATCGCGGGTGGCGGTGAGCACCGTGAGCGCGTCGTCCATGAGGGCGGGCTTGAGATAGTCGAGGGTCATGCGCCGCACCACGAAGACGAGGCCGTCCGCCTCCCGGTGCAGCTCCGACTGGTCGCCGGCGAGCCCGCGCAAGAGTTCGGTCCGCCCCCGCTCCATGAAGCGCAGGTAGCTCGCATGATAGACGAAGCCGGAGAAATCCGTGTCCTCGTAGTAGACGCGCACCGGAAGGGCGTGGGCGTCCGGGGGCAGGGTTTCGGTCACGCGGCGATCATCCTTCTAGCTCAAAGTATGGTTGCATCGTGAGGTGTCACCAGGACTGCTTCGCTCCCACACGAGACCTCATCTTGAGGTGTCCGGCGATCGAAGATCGCACACGCAGGGAGCCTCGAAGGAGAGTTCCGGAATTCGCACGGCTATCTGGAGCCCTCCTTCGAGGTCAGTCGATCTTCGATCGACTAGCACCTCAGGATGAGGTCGTAGATGGGATGGAACAGTTGCGCCGAGAAGACTATCATGGCGAACACAGGATCAGACGGCGGCATCCGCCCCCAGCTCCACCACCACGATCTCCGGCGGCACCCCGAGGCGGATCGGCGCGATGCTGAGGCCCAGCCCCCCGGAGATCACAAGGTCGCTCGCCTCGCGGACATGGCCGTAGACGAAACGGCGGGGGTAGCGCGACGGCACCACCGGCGACCAGCCGAACAGCCGCACCTGCCCGCCATGGGTGTGGCCCGACAGGGTCAGCGCCACTCGGGCCGGAACGTGGGCGAAGATGTCGGGCTCGTGGGCGAGCAGGATCATCGGCGCGCCGTCCGGCACCGCCGCCAGGGTGGCGGGCAGGTCGTCGAGGCCGACCCGCTTGTGGCCGTGGCGCCTGGCGGACGGCAGCAGGGCGAGCTGGTCCTCGAGCCCGGCGAGCCAGACCGGGCCGGCCTTCGTCGCGAGCGGCACCGCCTCGTTCGACAGGACCCGGATGCCGTTCCGGGTCAGTTCCGTGCCGGCGATGGTCGGTCCGGCGCCGCGCTTCTGCGCGGTCTTGTCCTCCCACCAGTCGTGGTTGCCGAGCACCGCATAGACGCCGAGCGGTGCCCTGAGCTTGCCCAGCACCGGCGCCCATTCGGCGGCAGGCACGTAGCGGGTGACGTAGCGCTGGCCCGCCACGAAGTCGCCGACCAGCACCACGAGGTCGGCCTGCAGCGCGTTGGTGGTCTCGACGATGCCGGCGATGCGCTCCAGGCTCATCCAGGGGTCGCAGGCATGGATGTCGGTCAGCACCGCGATGCGTAAGGAGAGCCCCGCCGGCCAGGGCGCGGCGGGGTTGGGGCGGATCGCGTAGCGGGTCACGACCTGGCGGAACGGCTCGATCCCGGTGGCGTAGGCACCGGTCGTCGCGCCCGAGAGCGCGACGAGGCCGGCCCCCTGGAGCACGCGGCGACGGGTGAAGAGGCGGTAACCCCTCCCCTGCTCACGCATCCTCGTCCCCGGTGAACAGGCCGAACTGCACGGTGGGGTCGCGGTTCGGCTCGGGCAGGCCGAGATGGCGGAAGGCGTGGGCGGTGAGCACCCGGCCGCGCGGCGTGCGCTGCACGAAGCCCTTCTGGATCAGGTAGGGCTCGATGATCTCCTCGATCGCGTCGCGCGGCTCGGAGAGCGCCGCCGCGATGGTCTCGACCCCGACCGGCCCGCCGCTGAACGAGTGGGCGATGATGTTGAGGTACTTGCGGTCCATCGTGTCGAGCCCGGCGGGATCGACGTCGAGGAGGCGCAGCGCCCGGTCGGCGATGGCGCGGGTGATGGTGGGGGCGTCCTCGACGATGGCGAAGTCGCGCACCCGGCGCAGCAGCCGCCCGGCGATGCGCGGCGTGCCCCGCGCCCGCTTGGCGATCTCGTTGGCGCCGTCCGGCGCCATGCCGATGCCGAGCACCCGGGCGCCGCGGCTGACGATGAGTTCGAGCTCGTCGATGTCGTAGAATTCGAGCCGGACCGGGATGCCGAAGCGGTCGCGCAGCGGCGTGGTCAGGAGCCCTGCCCGGGTGGTGGCGGCGACGAGCGTGAATTTCGGCAGCTCGATCTTTACCGATCGGGCGGCCGGGCCCTCGCCGATGATGAGGTCGAGCTGGTAATCCTCCATCGCCGGATAAAGGATCTCCTCTACCGCCGGGTTGAGGCGGTGGATCTCGTCGATGAACAGGACGTCGCGCTCTTCCAAATTGGTGAGCTGCGCCGCGAGGTCCCCGGCCTTGGCGATCACCGGGCCGGAGGTCGAGCGGAAGTTGACCCCGAGCTCGCGGGCGACGATCTGGGCGAGCGTGGTCTTGCCGAGGCCGGGCGGGCCGACGAACAGGACGTGGTCGAGGGCCTGGCCGGTCTTCTTCGCCGCGTCGATGAACACCTGGAGGTTGGCGCGGGCCGCCTTCTGGCCGGTGAAGTCGGCGAGGCTGAGCGGCCGGATCGAGGCGTCGGTGTCGTCCTCGCGGCGCTCGGGGGTGAGGAGGGCTTTGGGCTGCTTGCTCAAGCGGAACCTGGCGCGTGGCTCGTGTCGGCGGCGCGAGGCCGGCGGCCCCGTTCGCCGGATGTACTCGCTGGGTTCTGTCGCACAACGCGACCGATCGCGCTACTTTCCGGCTCCCCCGACCCGGAGTGCCGACGCCCGTGACGACGACCGAGCCCGCCGCGCGCGACCGGGCCGCCCCACCGCCCGTGACCCTCGCCGGGTCCGTGCCGGTCTGGGCCCGGATCGCCGCCCTGTCCTTCGGCGGGCCGGCCGGGCAGATCGCCGTGATGCACCGGGTGCTGGTCGAGGAGAAGCGCTGGATCTCCGAGAACCGCTTCCTGCACGCCCTCAATTTCTGCACCCTGCTCCCCGGGCCGGAGGCGCAGCAGCTCGCCACCTATGTCGGCTGGCTGATGCACGGGACCCGGGGCGGCCTTCTCGCCGGCGGGCTGTTCGTGCTGCCGGGACTCCTCGCCATCATGGCGCTCAGCTGGATCTACGTGCTGTACGGCGAGGCCGGGCCGGTGGCCGGGCTGTTCTTCGGCCTCAAGGCCGCGGTGCTCGCCATCGTGCTCGAGGCGGTGCAGCGCATCGGCCGGCGGGCGCTGCGCGGCCCGGCGATGACCGGGCTCGCGGCCGCCGCCTTCGCGGCCTTGTTCTTCCTCGACGTGCCGTTCCCCGTCGTGGTGGTGGCGGCGGGGATCGTCGGCTTCCTCGGCGGCCGGGCCGGGCATCCGGCGTTCCGCCCCGGGGGCGGCCACGCCGCGGCGGCGGGGAACGGCTCCTACCTGTTCGGCGACGATGCGGGGCCGCGGGAGCGGGCGTCCTGGCGGAGCACGCTTCTCACCCTGGCGGTCTGGGCGGCGGTCTGGCTCGCCCCGGTCGCCGCCCTCCTCCTCGTTCTGGGGCCCGACGACGTCTTCTCCCGCATCGCGGTGTTCTTCTCCAAGATGGCCATGGTCACCTTCGGCGGCGCCTACGCGGCGCTCGCCTACGTGGCGCAGGCGGCGGTGGAGCAGTACGGCTGGATGAAACCCGGCGAGATGCTCGACGGGCTCGGCATGGCCGAGACCACGCCCGGCCCGCTCATCATGGTGACGCAGTTCGTCGGCTTCCTCGCCGCCTACCGGGCGCCCGGGGCGCTCTCGCCGCTCGCGGCCGGCACGCTGGGCGGGCTCCTCACCACCTGGGTCACCTTCGCGCCCTGCTTCCTGTGGATCTTCGTCGGCGCGCCCTTCGTCGAGCGGCTGCGCGGCAACGCGGCGCTCGCCGGCGCGCTCTCGGCCATCACCGCGGCGGTGGTGGGGGTGATCCTCAACCTCGCGGTCTGGTTCTCGCTCCACACCCTGTTTCGCGAGGTGCGACCCCTGGCCTTCGGGCCGCTGCGGCTCGACGTGCCGGTCCCCGCGAGCCTCGATCCCTGGGCACTGGTTCTGGCACTGGCGGCGATCATGGCGGTCTTCCGCTTCCGGGCCGGGATGATCCCGGTGCTGGGCGCCTGCGCGGCGGCGGGGGTGGGGTTGCGGCTGGCGGGGGCGATCTGACGGCGCGGGATGGTCCGGCGCTCCGTCCCGCGTCCCGCGGGGGAGAGACCGAAGGGCTCCTCAGAATTCCATGTCCAGTTCCTCGATCTCCTCGGGCTCGTCCTCCGCCGCGGCGATCCAGTCCCGCATCAGGTCCCAGTCCATAACGGTATCGCGATAGGCGGCGCAGTCCGGCGGCAGGGCGACGCCGTAGGTGACGAAGCGGGTGCAGACCGGGGCGTACATCGCGTCCGCCACCACCGGGCGCGCGCCGAACAGGTACGGCCCCCCGTGGGCGCGCAGCGCCTCCTGCCAGATCTCGACCACCCGGGCGATGTCGGCCTGGGCCCCGCCCCAGAGCTTGAAGTCGGTGTAGCGGGCACGCAGGTTCATCGGCAGGGCCGAGCGCAGGTTGATGAAGCCGCCATGCATCTCGCCCGAGACCGCGTGCGACCAGGCGCGGGCGGGCAGGGATCCGGGCAGGAGCCCGGCCTGCGGGCGCACCTCGGCGAGGTACTGGGCGATGGCGAGCACGTCCCAGACCCGCACGTCCCCGTGGGTGAGGCGCGGCACCAGGAACGAGGGCGAGAGGTGCAGGAGCTCGGCCCGGCTCGCCGGATCGCCCGACAGCACCTCGACCGCGACGTCGAGCCCCGCCATGCGGCACAGCAGCCAGCCCCGCAGCGACCAGGACGAGTAGTTGCGGCTCGAAATCGTCAGCGTCGCCTCGGCCATCCGGTCCTCCCCCGGGCCGGTTTCGCGCGGCCCACCCTCGCCTTTCGGCACCGGACGCGATCCAAGACTCGTGCCGCTCGCGGCCGCGCCGGCCGAAGGTCGAAGGCCCGACGCGGAATCGGGACCGGGCAGGCGCCGCGTTGGCACGCGCATCGCATCGCGCGGGGGCGGAGCGGCGCAGGCCGCCCTTCACCGAAAGTCCGGTCGCGGGGGACGAAGCCTTGCCATACGCTCGGCGAAAGGGCCGCTCCCCGCGCGTGTCCGTGAGGGAGAGCGAGCGCCGATGCTCTACGATGCCTTCGAGGTCCAGTCGGACATGGCGCGCGCCACCCGCGCCTGGGGCCATGCGCTGCAGGCGGGTACGGAGCCCTGGATGCGGGCCGGCTACGGCGCCCCGGCGAGCTGGGTGTCGGCCGCCGCCCGGATGATGATGCGGGCCGGCCTGACCCATGCGCGGCCGGCCTACGGGATCGAGTCGGTGCGGGTCGGCAACCGCGAGACGCCGGTGACCGAGGAGCGGGTGCTGTCGACCCCGTTCGGCACGCTCCTGCGCTTTCGCAAGGACATCGCCAGCGAGCAGCCCCGGGTGCTGGTGGTGGCCCCCCTCTCGGGCCACTTCGCCACGCTGCTGCGCAGCACCGTGCGCACCCTGCTGGCCGATCACGACGTCTACATCACCGACTGGCACAACGCCCGCGACGTGCCGGTGAGCGCCGGCCGCTTCGGGTTCGACGACTACGTCGCCCACCTGGTGCAGTTCCTCGAGGCGATGGGCCCGGGCGCCCACGTGGTGGCGGTGTGCCAGCCCTGCGTGCAGGCGCTGGCGGCCGCCGCCGTGATGGCCGAGAGCCGCAACGCGGCGCATCCGGCGAGCATGACCCTGATGGCCGGCCCGGTCGACACCCGGGTCAACCCGACCAAGGTCAACGAGCTCGCCACGTCCCGCCCGATCGACTGGTTCGAGAAGAACCTGATCGCCACCGTGCCGCGCCGCCATGCCGGCGCCGGGCGGCGGGTCTATCCCGGCTTCATGCAGGTCACGGCGTTCATGTCGATGAACGCCGCGCGGCACATGCACGGCCATCTCGACCTCTACTGGCACCTCGCCGACGGGGAGGCCGCCAAGGCGGCGCAGATCGAGACGTTCTACGACGAGTATTTCGCGGTGCTCGACCTGCCGGCGGAGTTCTACCTCGAGACGGTCAGGACCGTGTTCCAGGACGCGACGCTGGCGCAGAACCGGCTCACCTACCGGGGCGCACCGATCGACACGAGGGCGATCCGCAAGACCGCCCTGATGACGGTCGAGGGCGAGCGCGACGACATCTGCGCCGTCGGCCAGACCGTGGCGGCCCACGATCTCTGCACCGGCCTGAAACCCTTCCGCAAGCGCCACCACCTCCAGGCCGGCGTCGGCCATTACGGCGTGTTCTCGGGCCGCAAGTGGGAAGCCCAGACCTATCCGCTCGTGCGCAGCTTCATCCAGGCCAACGCTTGATCCGGCCCAGGTCCGGCTTAGGTACGGGAGTCTGCGCGGCGGCGCCCGAGTGGCCCCGCACCCGCTCAAATTTCGGTCAGGCGAGCACTCCGCGGTTGGAAGTGGTAGCGGAGTGGTGTAAGGCCGCGATCAGGCGCATACCGTGCGCCGACAGCTTGCGCCGGGCTCCGGTGCGACCGTGATGCGACCCAAGCCCCTCCCGGTCCGCGAGGTCCGGGCCGCGGGGCGCATTTCGGTTGGTCGGGCAGGCAGCCATCCGGGCGCGTTCCGCGCAAGGTCGGCCACGTTTTCGGATTTAGACAAAAAGGACACACACCCTTGCAGGTACTCGTTCGGGACAACAACGTCGATCAGGCCCTCCGCGTCCTCAAGAAGAAGATGCAGCGTGAGGGCATCTTCCGCGAGATGAAGCAGCGCAAGGCCTACGAGAAGCCGTCGGTGCGCAAGGCTCGCGAGAAGGCCGAGGCCGTGCGCCGCGCCCGCAAGCAGGCCCGCAAGACCGCCATCCGCGAGGGTCTGATCGCCGCTCCGAAGCCGAAGCCCCGCGTCGGCGGCCCGCGTCGTCCGGGCATGGCCCCGTCGGCTGCCGCCCCGGCCGCCGCTCCGGCCACCTCGGCCTAAGGGCCGGCCGGCCTCCGTCCGGGAGGCCGCATCAAGAAGCCCCGCCTTTCCGGGTGGGGCCATCCCGAGAGCCCGACGCCGCGAGGCGTGCGGGCTCTTCTTCATTGATCAGACCGAAGCCGAATCAGGCCGACGCAGGATCAGGCCGACGCATGGGCGGCCCGCTCCGCCTCGACCAGCACGTCGAGGGGCCGCCAGGGCTTCTGCATGTAGACGGCATGGTCGGGCACCGCCTGGGCCGCGCCGGGCCGCGAGGTCACCACCACGCGCACATCGGGCCAGTCCCGCTCCACCGTGCGGGCGAGCGCGGCCCCGTCCATCTCGCCGGCGAGCTGCACCTCCGTGAACAGCAGCGCGACCTCGGAGCCGTGCTCGCGCATCACCGCGAGCGCGTCGGCGGCGCTGCGGCACGCGATGACGTCGAGATCGGTCTCCTCGAGGATCGCGGCGGCGAAATCCCGGACGGATTCGTCGTCCTCCACCACGACGGCGATCGGAGCGGTGGGTGCTGCTCTGCCCATAAGGCCTCCTGTTTGTTTTATGTGAGTGGCGTCGGGGTCCCGGGTCCTCGCGAGTGCTCGGGAGATGGACGGATCGATCGGCGCCCGACGACGCGCGAGCCCGCCCGGGCGAGGGCGGAGATCGACCGACGGGACGGGGATCGGGCCCGGCACGGTACGCCGGGGAGGCGCCAGCCGGGGGAACGCGGACGCAAGCCGACGACGCGAACACGCCTGCGCGAACGTCAACGACTCAATCCTGACATTGATCCAGGCGACAGGTCCAGTTCGGATCGACGGCCGATGCGCCCCGCGCATGCCGGCTCCTGACGTAACGCCATTGCCTGCCGCGCGAGCAGGTGCGGGAACCTTGGGCATGCTGCGCCGCATTAACGGACTGTTCACCGTCGGACGCCGAATGTTACCGTTCCATGAAGGCGGCGGACGAGGCACGGTCCCGGGCGGGACCGGCACACGCCGCGGGAGGTGAAGAGCCGATGTGCCGCTTCCTCGCCTACCACGGCGACCCGGTCTATCTCGACGAACTCGTCTGCGCGCCGACCCACTCCCTGGTGCACCAGTCGCTGCACGCGACGGAGGCCCAGACCGAGACCAACGGCGACGGCTTCGGCATCGGCTGGTACGGCGAGCGGCCCGAGCCCGGCCTGTACCGCGACGTGCGGCCGGCCTGGTCCGACGAGAACCTGCGCAGCCTCTCCCGGCAGATCCGCGCCCGCACCTTCTTCGCCCATGTGCGCGCCTCGACCGGCACAGCGACCACCCGGGCGAACTGCCACCCCTTCGCCCATGGCCGCCATCTGTTCATGCATAACGGCCAGATCGGCGGCTACGCGCGCATCCGCCGGCGGCTCGAGGCGCTGATCCCGGACGCGCTCTACGAGGCGCGCCAGGGCTCGACCGATTCGGAGGCGCTCTTCCTGCTGGCTCTCGCGCACGGCCTCGACCGGGACCCGGTCGGCGCGATGGCGGCGAGCCTGTCGGCCGCCCGCGGCCTGATGCACGAGGCCGGCGTGGACGAGCCTCTGCGCTTCACCGCCGTGCTCACCGACGGCGAGAGCCTGACCGCCTATCGCTGGGCCTGCGACGGCCGCCCGCCGAGCCTGTACTGGCGGCAGACCGCGACCGGCCTCGCGGTCGTCTCCGAGCCGATCGACGGGCTGCGCACCGGCTGGTCGGAGGTGCCGAAGGGCGGCACGCTGATCGCCCGCCCGGGCCAGCCGATCCAGATGCTCGGCGCGGACGCGGCGGGGTTCAGGAAGGCGGCCTGAAGGCCGGCGCTCACGTCGGCGGCCTTTTCCGGATCACCGCCCGCGAAGGTCTCGGGGACCGGGCAGGCGGCGTTCGTCGGTCCCCGCTCGGTCGGTTGGGGCAGGCGCGATCCTCGCCCCGATCCGGCTTTTCCGGAGACCGACGGCTCACGCCGCCCGCACCTCGCCGAGGAACGCCGTCACCGATTCGGCGAGCAGGGCCGAGTTCTGCGCGAGCACACCAGCCACCGCCCTCACTTGGTCCGACTGGGCGGCGCTGGCGAGGGAGGCGGCACGGACCTGCTCGATGCTGTCGGCGACACTGCGGGCCTCGGTCCCGGCCCGGTCGATGTTGCGGCCGATGCCGGCGCTCGTCACAGCCTGGTCCTGCATCGCCCCGCGGATCTCCTCGGCGAGCCGGCTCGTCTCCGCCACCGCATCGGTGATCGCGCCGATCTCCTCCGCCGTGTGCCGGGTCGCGCCCTGGATCGCGGCGATCTGGGCGCCGATCCGGTCGGTGGCCGCCGCGGTCTGGCCGGCGAGCGCCTTGACCTCGGAGGCGACGACCGCGAAGCCGCGCCCCGCCACCCCGGCCCGGGCCGCCTCGATGGTGGCGTTGAGCGCCAGCAGGTTGGTCTGGTCGGCGATGGTGCGGATCAGGTCGGCGGCCTCGCCGATCTCGGCAGAGGCGGCGACCAGACGCTCCACCGTCGCGGCGGTGGCCCGGCTGCGGGCCAGCGTCGCGCTCGCCATCTCGCTCGTCCGGCCGACCCGGTCGCCGACGCCGACGGCCGATTCCGAGAAGTGCCGGAAGGCGCCGTCGACCTCGGCCACCGCCCGGGCGGCGACGCCGGAGGCGCCGGTGACCGCGCCCGATTGCTGCTCGACCTCGTGGGCGGCCCGCGACAGCACGTCGGCGGTCAGCTCCATCTCGCGGGTCGAGGCGTCGAGGGCCTCGGCCGCCTGCCCCGCCCGGGCCTCGAAGGCCCGGCAGGCCTCCTCCAGCCGCTCGGCCCGCTGCCGCTCGACCTCGGCGCGGGCCCGCTCGGCCGCCTGCGTCGCTCCCTGCTCGCGCAGGGCCGCCTGGAACACCGCGATCGAGGAAGCCATCTCGCCGATCTCGTCGCGCCGCCGGGTGAACGGCACCGCCACCGCGAGGTCGCCGTCGGTCAGGGCCTGCATCGTGCGGCGCAGGGCGTGGAGCGGACGCTGCAGCTGGGTCAGGCTGACCCAGACGGCACCGGCGACCGTGAGGAGGAGGGCCAGGATCGGCACCGCGACGAGGGCGACCGCCTCGCGCCGGCGCGCCTTGGCCACCGCCTCGCGCTCCTCCTGGAGGCGTTCGAGCACCGCGTCGCCGAGCTTCAGGATCCGCGCCACCATCCGCTCGCGGCTCTTGATCGTCGCCTCGTCGGCGGCCTGGATCTGCGCGGCCTTCGGCGACAGCGTCTGGCCGAGCTCCGCCGTGTCGCGCTGGTAGGCCAGGAACTCCTGGAGGGTGAGCGAGAGTTTTCGTGCCTCGTCCTCGTCGAGATAGGGCTGGAGGGAAGCGAAGAAGGCCGGGCGCTCGGCCTCGAGCGCCTCCAGGGCGGTGCGCAGGGCGCCGAACTTCTGCCGGGCCTCGGCGACGTCCTCGGCCGCCACCAGGGTCTGCACCGTCACCACGACGTGCTCGATGGCCTGCGCGTGGTTGCGGGTGTGGAGCGCCGCCTCCCAGGCCGCCTCCACGGCGCCGGCGCGCCGCTGCTCGTTGTGGGACAGCGAGACCGCGAAGGCGGCGATGCCGGCGGCGACGAGGATCGGCAGCCCGACGAGAAGGCCGAGCTTCTTGCCCAGGGTGAAACGCATGGGGTGCACCAACGCAGAAGCGGATGGCGGGCCCATACGTCGCCAGAGCCTTACACAGTATTAAATTTATCCGTCTAATATAGATCTTCTAATTTTATGACGATCCGATGACATTGGATCGTCAATTCGCTGGCTCTACCCGAGCCCCATGTCATAACTTCGCTCGACTGGTCAAGGAGGACGAAGGCAAGTCGATCCCCGCCCGGGCGGACCGGGTCAGGCATCGAGGTAGCGTCGGCGCAGATGGCCGAGAAACACCCCCGCATCGAGCGGCCGCCCGGTCGCGGCGGCGAGGATCTCCTGCGTGCCGGCCGCGCTGCCCTTGGCGTGGACGTGGGTGCGCAGCCAGCCGACGAGGGGGGCGAAGTCGCCCCGGGCGAGGCCGGGGCGCAGGTCCGGCTCGGCCGTGCAGGCGGCGTCGAAGAGCTGGGCCGCCATCATCGCGCCCAGCGTGTAGGTCGGGAAGTAGCCCCAGGCGCCGCCCGGCCAGTGGATGTCCTGCAGGCAGCCATGGGCGTCGTCCGGCACGGTCAGCCCGAGGAGCCGGTGCAGGCCCTCGTCGAAGGCGCCCGGCAGGTCGCCGATCTCCATCTCGCCGCAGATCAGCGCCCGCTCCAGGCGATAGCGCAGCAGGATATGGGCCGGGTAGGTGCACTCGTCGGCATCGACCCGGATGAAGCCCGGTACGACCCGGGTGTAGTTGCGGTGGAGCGCGTCGGCCTCCCAGGCCGGGCCGGTGCCGCCGAAGGCCTCGCGCACCAGCGGCGCCAGGTAGGCGACGAACTCGCGGCTGCGCCCGGCTTGCATCTCCAGGGTGAGCGACTGGCTCTCGTGCAGGCTCATGCCGCGGGCCGCGCCCACGGGCTGGCGGCGCCAGGCGGCGGGGCGGCCCTGCTCGTAGAGCGCGTGGCCGGTCTCGTGCAGCACCCCCATCAGGGCGCGGGCGAAGTCGGCCTCGTCGTACCGGGTGGTGATGCGCACGTCGTCGGTGGCGCCGCCGCAGAACGGGTGCAGGCTGACGTCGAGCCGGCCGCGCCGGAAGTCGAACCCCGCCGCCCGCATCAGGGCGAGCCCGACCTGGCGCTGGGCCTCGACCGGGAACGGCCCCTGCGGGACGGGCGCGGGCCCGGCCGCCGCCTGGCGGTCCTGCGCCTCTGCGATCAGGCCGGGCAGCTCGGCCTCCAGCACCGCGAAGACCGGGTCGATCGCGGCCTGCCGCAGGCCCGGATCGTAGCTGTCGAGGAGGGCGTCGTACGGGGAGAGGCCGAGGGCCTCTCCCTTCGCCCGGCCGATCTCGCGCTGGAGCGCCAGCACCTCGGCGAGGTCGGGCCGCAGCAGGGCGAAATCGGAGGCGCGACGCGCCTCGCGCCAGGTCATCTCGGCCCGCGACACGGCGCGGGAGCCGGCCTCGACGAGGTCGCGCGGCACCGCCGCGGCGTGGGTGTGGGCCCGGCGCATCTCGGTGAGGTTCGCTTGGCTCCAGTCGTCCAGCCCGCCCTCCTCCTCGGCCGCCGCGAGCCGGTCGGCGGTGGCGGGATCGGTCAGGAGGTCGTGGGCGAGGCCACGCAAGACCGCGATCTGGTCGCCCCGCCCCTCCGCCGCCCCGTCCGGCATCAGCGTCTGCGCGTCCCAGCCGAGGATGCCGGAGGCATCCTCGAGGGCGCCGATGCGGGCGAAGGTGGCTTCGAGGGCGCGGTAGGCCTGCATGGAAACATCCGGGTCCGAGGGACATCGTCGTCGGGTTGTCGGACGGCGGCCCGGCTCCTGGCAAGGCGGACGTTCGAGCCCCGCGCGAAGACGGAGATCGCTACCACGGCGATCCAGACCGCCGGGGAGCCCGGCGGTTGCAGCCCCGCCCGGTCACCGCCGGATCAGTACGACACCGCCGACGAGAAGCGCGACCCCGACCACGCGGGACAGGTCGAGCGGGTCCAAGCCGGGCTCGACCACCTGCGCGCGGCGGCCTGGCGCGGAGATCGCAACGATGGCGACGTCCGCGTGCCATCAGAACCCGCGCGCCGCTCCGGAGCTGCCGGTCGGCCCAAAGCCTCCGAGCCTCGGACCGTGAAGGCCGAATCGCGAAATTCCGCCTCGTCCCACCTCTGCTATCGGAGCCTGCAGCTCTCTATCAGGTCTGCCCGGGCCGCAGCTGGTAGAAGATATGGCGGCCGATCACGTCCATCTTGCGCAGGCGGCGCGACCAGCGCGGCTTGACGTAGTCGGCGTGGTAGTGGGTCGCCCCGCCGACATCGGCCAGGTAGGTGCGGCCCTCGACCACCGCGTGGGCGACGCGGGTCGCTGTCTGCCAGGAGGCGTCGTCGGTGATGCGCAGCGACTTGCCCTCGCAGGCGAAGGAGAACTGGCAGCCCATGTAGCGGTGGCGGTTCTGGTAGACCACGCCGCAGATGTTGGCCGGGTAGAGGCCGCTCTTGGCGCGGTTGAGCACCACCTGGGCCACCGCCGCCTGGCCCTGCTCGGGCTCGCCGCGGGCCTCGAAGTAGACGGCCTCGGCGAGGCAGCGCTGCTCCTTCTCGGCGTTCTCAGGGGTGATGAGGTCGGCGTAGCGGCGCTTCGCGTCGTCGCTCGGCAGCGCCTCGGGGGCGATGCGGGCGGCGGTGGTGACGCCCGCGCGGGCATCACGGTCGAGGCGCGGCGAGATCTGGCCGCCGGCCGCGATCTCGACCGGGGTCGCCTCGGCCGGGGCCGGAGTGGTCGAGGACAGGGCGACGGCGCGGGGGACCGCCGGGGTGCCGCCCTGGTCGGCCCGGGTCTCGGCGTCGCGGGCCGTGGCGGCGCGGGTCTTGGCGGCCGTCTGGCCGCCGGCAGCGGCCCCGCGGGTCGGCGCCGTGGCGCCCGCGGCGGGCGAGCTGGCGCCCGCCTCGCTCGGCGTGTCCGGCAGGGGCACGAAGCCTTCCTGCGGCTCGAGGTCCGGGCTCCAGGTCGCGGGGCCGGGGGTGAAGGTCGAGGCGACGCTCGGGCCGGTGCTGCCCAGCCAGCCGCTCGCGACCGCGGCGGGCCGGCCGGCGCCGCCGACGCGGGCGGGCATCAGCGGGTCGGTCTTGCGGGCGCGCTGCGCCAGGGGCTGGGTACGGGCATCTGCCTTGAGATCGGGGCGCAGCGGCTCGGCGTCGAGGGCGAGGCGCAGGGGGCCCGACAGGCTGATCTGCGACGGGGCGACGGGGGTGATCAGGCCGCGCTCCGGCAGCGGCGGCATCCCGCGCGGGACGAGGCGGGCGACGGCGCTGGAGCCGAGCGAGGTCTCGTAGCCCGCCGAGGCCGTGAACGAGACGAGGACGCCCAGACCCACGGCCCAGGGCGCCACGGCGGCGGCGAACCAGCGCATGCCCTTCGTCCGCCGAATCTGCCGTCTGCGCAGCTCCCGCTTGCGCACGTACCGCCTGCCCAAGGTCCCGACCCCACTCTACCCACGCCCCGCCCGCCCCTGCCGGGAGCGGCGATCGTCATGGGCAAGTGTCGCGGGGTATGGTTGAGGGTTGGTTAAGAGCGCCTAACAGAACCTTTTGATCTGGTTGAGGGTGATGAGGCTGGCCTGCAGGAATGTGAAGGCCTCGTAGATGTCGGCGCGCCGTTCGTAGCGGACGGGCAAGCGGCGGGCGCGGTTGAAC
>NZ_JAZFXT010000017.1:0-17918 GCF_036448855.1 Methylobacterium ajmalii | reverse complement strand
GATGGCCGCCGGTGACCGAGACGGCGTCGATGGTCTCGGCGCGCAGTTCCGCGGCGAGCTGGGCGAGGTCGCTCTCGGGCAGCTGGCGCAGATCCGCGGGAATGCGGACGCGGTCGAGGAGGGGAAGAACCAGATCGGACACGGGATGACGCTCGCTCGTTCGGAGGCGGACCCCGCCCGGCCTCGCGGCCCCGGGATCCTCGCAGATGGCGGCCGTTATACCGCAAGCGGCCGATCGCGCCATCGTCGGTCCGCGAAGCCCACGGTTGCGACGTCCCGGCGCACAACAACTCCCAAGAACACCCTGAACTCACGGTGAATTTCGCCCGCGAGGCGACAGCTGCATGGCGATGGGTTAGAGTGCGTGACGGCGACGCGATCTCGACAATACGCATCCCCGCTCGGAGGTCAGATGGGACGATCGATACCGGCGGGCGGGCTCGTCCTGGGCATCCTGCTGGCAGCCTCCGGCCAGGCGCGGGCGGTGCCGCTCTATCCGGCGCTCGATCCCGCCTGGCTGCCGCATCTGCCCGCCTGCCGGCCGACCGACCGGACCTGCGACACCGTCTCGCGGCGCCGGATCCCGGTCTGCGCCTGGCGGGTGCGACCGACGCCCGAGGGCCCGCGGCGAGTGCGGATCTGCGCGTGAGCCGTCGCGGCAAGACCGGTCCCGAAACGGCCCGCGTGGCGACCGGCGTCGCCTGCCTGCTGCTCCTTATCCTTCCCGGGGCGGCGCAGGCCCGCGGCTGCACGGGCGACTTCGCGGGCGGCACGCGGCCGGTTCTCACCAACCCGCGGCTTGCCGCCGACACCACGCTTCTGTGCTACCAGGCCTTCGCCGTCCTCTATTCGGGGCTCGCCCGCACGCCGCTCTACGCCGCCGAGCACCTGACCGCCGCGCGGGTCGAGGCCGCGCGGCGGATCGACCGGGTCGACGCTTTCCACGAGGAAGCTCAGCTGCCGGAAGCGGCGCGCTCGGAGCTTGCGGATTACGCCGGCAGCGGCTGGGACCGGGGTCACATGGCACCCTCCGGCGACATGCCGAGCCCGGGCACGCAAGCGGAATCCTTCACGCTCGCCAACATCGTGCCGCAGAACCCGGACCTCAACCGCCGCCTCTGGGCCGGGATCGAGAGCAGCGTGCGGGCGCTCGCGATCGAGCGGGGCGACCTCTTCGTCGTCACCGGCCCGCTGTTCGAGGGCGCGAGCGTGCAGTCCTTGCGCGGCCGGGTTCTGATCCCGACCCGGCTGTTCAAGGCGGTCTACGACGCCAACCGGGGCGAGGCGGGGGTCTATCTCGCCCGCAACGCCCCGGGCGAGGAGTGGCAGGCGATCTCCCTCGAGCAGCTCGCCGCGGTCGGCGGCATCGTCGCCTTCCCGGATCTCCCGGATTCCGTCCGCCGGCGCATCATGCCCCTGCCCGAGCCGCGGCGCGACGAGTATGTCGGCGGGCCGCGCAGCCGCCGCGAGCCCGGCTTCCTCGACTGGCTCGCCGCCGAGTTGCGCCGCGCAGCCCGCCGCGCCTGGCGCGACTTCCTCCGCTCGCTGTTCTGACGGGACGCCCCTCATGCCCGCTCACCCGAAGCCCGCCTTCACGCCCTTCGCCGACGAATCTGGTGTCCAGACCCTCGGCGACATGACGCTGGAGAACGGCACGACGCGCATCGCGCTCCACGGCTCCCTCGACTTTGCCCGCGACCGGGAGAGCCTGGAGCGGGCACGGGCGCTGGCGAGGACACTGGCGGAGATCGTGGCGGTCCTGGAGGGCGAGGCCGACCTGCCGGAACGGGCGGAGGAGGTCCGGGTGGCGACCACCGAGGTGAAGAACCCGTTCGGGTGAGCGGGCCGGCTCGCAAGGCCGCCGATCCGTGCCGCCTTGCACCCCCCCGGCGGCCCTGGTAAGCGCGGGAGCACTCCCCATTCCCGCGCGCGGCCGGCCGCGTCGACCCCCGGCGATCCGATCGTGCCCCGGGAAACGGCCTGAATCCGGCATCACACCGCCCGACCCGGACCGCGCGCCAGAACCCTGAAGGATCACCGCCATGGCCCGTGAATTCATCTACCACATGCGGGGTCTGACCAAGACCTATTCCAGCGGCAAGAAGGTGCTCGATAACGTGCACCTGTCCTTCTACCCGGACGCCAAGATCGGCGTGCTCGGCGTCAACGGCGCCGGCAAGTCGACGCTCTTGCGCATCATGGCCGGCATCGACACGGAATTCTCCGGCGACGGCTTCGTCGCCGAGGGCGCGCGGGTCGGCTACCTGCCGCAGGAGCCGCAGCTCGATCCGGACAAGACGGTCCGCGAGAACGTGATGGAGGGCGTCGCCGAGTCCCAGGCGATCCTCGATCGCTACAACGAGCTGGCGATGAACTACTCCGAGGAGACGGCGGACGAGATGACCCGCCTCCAGGACGAGATCGAGGCCAAGGGCCTGTGGGATCTCGATTCCAAGGTCGACCAGGCGATGGACGCCCTGCGCTGCCCGGGCGACGACGTCGCCGTGGCGACCCTGTCGGGCGGCGAGCGCCGCCGCGTCGCCCTCTGCCGCCTGCTCCTGTGGCAGCCCGAGCTCCTGCTCCTCGACGAGCCGACCAACCACCTCGACGCCGAGACGGTCGGCTGGCTCGAAGGCCACCTGCGCAGCTACCCGGGCGCGATCCTGATCGTCACCCACGACCGCTACTTCCTCGACAACGTGACGAGCTGGATCCTCGAGCTCGATCGCGGCCGGGGCATCCCGTACGAGGGCAACTACTCGTCCTGGTTGGTCCAGAAGCAGAAGCGCCTGGCCCAGGAGGGCCGCGAGGAGGAGTCGCGCCAGCGCACCATCGAGCGCGAGCAGGAATGGGTCTCGGCCTCGCCGAAGGCCAGGCAGGCCAAGTCCAAGGCCCGCATCTCCCGCTACGAGGAACTCGTTGCCAAGTCGCAGGAGAAGGGGCCCTCGACCGCCCAGATCGTCATCCCGATCGCTGAGCGGCTCGGCAACAACGTCATCGAGTTCGACCACCTGGAGAAGGCCTTCGGCGACCGGCTGCTGATCGACGACCTGTCGTTCAAGCTGCCGCCGGGCGGCATCGTCGGGGTGATCGGCCCGAACGGCGCCGGCAAGACCACCCTGTTCCGGATGATCAACGGGCTGGAGACCCCCGACAAGGGCGAGATCCGGGTCGGCGAGAGCGTCAAGCTCGGCTACGTCGACCAGTCCCGCGACGCGCTCAAGCCCGACGCGACGGTCTGGCAGGAGATCTCGGGTGGCAACGACATCCTCTATCTCGGCAAGCGCGAGATCAACTCGCGCGCTTATTGCGGCGCCTTCAACTTCAAGGGCTCCGACCAGCAGAAGAAGGTCGGGGTCCTGTCGGGCGGCGAGCGCAACCGCGTCCACCTCGCCAAGATCCTCAAGAGCGGTGCCAACGTGCTGCTGCTCGACGAGCCGACCAACGACCTCGACGTCGACACCCTGCGGGCGCTGGAGGAGGCGCTGGAGGATTACGCCGGCTGCGCGGTGATCATCAGCCACGATCGCTGGTTCCTCGACCGGATCGCGACCCACATCCTCGCCTTCGAGGGCGACAGCCACGTCGAGTGGTTCGAGGGCAACTTCGCCGATTACGAAGCGGACAAGAAGCGGCGCCTGGGCGTCGATTCCACCATCCCGCACCGGATCAAGTACAAGAAGTTCAGCCGCTGAGCCGTGAGCGGAGCGGCACCCGCCGCCCCGCCTCGTCTGCATCCGGACAACAAAAAAGGGCCCCGCGGGGCCCTTTCTCATGTTCGGCTCGCTTGTCGGCGCTACCGCGCCGCCGAGTACAGCGAGGCGCCGGAGGCGATCGGCGAGGTGACGGTGGAGAAGACGCTGAGCACCTTCTGGACCTCGGTGAAGGGGGCGTTCGAGACGTAGACGAGGTCGCGGTTGCGCATCCGGAACGCTTGGCTGACGAACAGGCTGTTGGGGTCGCGCATGTTGATCCGGTAGACCACTGGCACGAAGTTCGACGAGACGAGGGGGCTGTTCGGGTGCAGGCGGCGCACCACCGAGGCCGGCTCGAACCGGAACACGAACACGCCGGCCGGGTCGGCCTGGAAGTCGCGCAGGCCGCCGGACTTGGCGAGTGCCTGGGCGAGCGTGATGCCCTCGGCCGAGAACGGGATCTCGTAGTTTGCCCCGGTCGCGCCGACGGCCAGGAAGGTCTGGGGATCGCGCACCAGGGTGAGGGTGTCGCCCGGCCGCAGGAAGATGTTCTCGCGCGGGTTGGAGACGACCGCCGTCAGCGGCACCGTCGCGGTGGTGGAACCGCGCGACAGCCGCACGAAGGTCTCGTTCACCGGCGCTGCAACGCCGCCCGCCGTCGCGATGACGTCGAGCAGGCGGTCGCCCTTCTCGGTCAGCGGCACGCGGCCGCCGCCGAGGTTGGAGACCGGACCGCCGCGGCTCGCCGCCGCCAGGCGGGCGCCGCCGCCACCGGCCGCCGCCGCCTCGCCCAGCACCGTCACGCTGGTGCTGAGCGGCGAGTTCACCGTCAGAAGCACCTGCGGCTGGATCGCCTTGCCGGCGAGTTCCTGCTCGATCTGGGCCTGTACGTCCGGGGCGCGCTTGCCCGCCACCTTGATCCGGCCGGCATACGGCACCGAGATCGTGCCGTCGCGGGCCACGATCTGCTCGGGGATGCTGGACGATTTCGAGCCGGTGGACAGGCCCCCCATCATCGGGGCGGAGAACAGGCCGCCGCTGCCGGCCTCCCAGATCGTCACCGTCACGGCGTCGCCGACGCCGATCACCGGCTGCACCGAGGGGCGGCGGTCGCCGAAGGAGGCGAGCAGGCTGTCGAGGGGCCGTCCGCGCAGGGCCTCGACCACCGCGGCGTCGACGTCGATGATCTCGTAGCGGGCGAGCAGGCCCTGGTCGGTGGCGACGTCCGCCCCGTCCGCGATCGCGCTCGCCGTCGGGCCGGCCGCCGGCAGGAAGCTGCTGCAACCCCCGATGAGGCAGGCAACCGCCAGGACCGCTGGCATTCCGACGCGCACCATGCATCACCCTCCGAACCACGCGGGGCCGTCCGCGACGACCGCTCTGGTCTCTCTCGCTCGACGCTGGGCCCGCCGCGAGCCGCCCGGCATCCGGTCCGACCCGCGAATTCCCGGCGGGCGCGGCCGCTTGCGGCCACGCTTCGCCACCCTTCCTCTAGCACTCCGAACGGCTGCGATCGAATTAACGGACCGCTCCGGGGCCCCCGGTGTGCACAAGTCTCGCCGGTGTGGCCTGTCGCCCACGGCCCGCGACCCGGCCGGGGAGCCCGTCGGCCGGAAATGCGTCGCGAGCGTGGCGGTTGGCGGCCCGACCGTGACGCGGATGCATCAACCGTGTGGATCACGGGCATGACACCCGCCGTCTCCATGTTCCTGCCCAGATCTCAGGCCTAATGGCGGTCGTCGTCCGGTGGGACGACCGATCCTCCGGGACGCCGGGCATTGACGCCGTGCAACACCGCGATTTTTTCGAGATTGTTGCAATCCCGCCATTGTCCGCACCGGGGCCGTCGGTACTGTCCGCCTCGTCAGCGGCTCGCGCGCGGCTCGCGCGCCCCGAATGTCCGTCCGGGCAGGCTGCATCCGCGGCCCGCTCGGGCCTTCGCCGTCCCAGGGCTCAGCCGGCAGGTCGTCTGCGGCCGCCGGCCCCGCCCAGACCCGAGGTGTGCCCGTGAGTGCTGATCCCGTGCGAAACGTCGAACCGGCCCGCCAGGATGCCCGCACCCAAGACGCCCGCACCCCGCAGCCGGGGCGGCGCCAGGTCTTCCTGTTCCTGCAAGGTCCGATCACGCCGTTCTTCGCCCGGGTCGCCGACGCCCTGGAGGCGCGGGGTCATCGCTGCCTGCGGGTGAACCTCTGCTTCGGCGACTGGATGTTCTGGCGCCGCGCCGGCGGGGTGAACTTCCGCGGCACCCGCGAGACCTGGCCGGCTTTCATCGCCGACCTGATCGACCGCGAGGGCGTGACCGACCTGATGCTGCTCGGCGAGCAGCGCTACTACCACAAGGTCGCCGTCGCCGCCGCCAAGGCCCGCGGCCTGAACGTCACGGTGACGGATTTCGGTTACCTGCGCCCGGACTGGATCACGCTCGAGCGCGACGGCATGTCGGGCGACAGCTGCTTCCCGAAGGACCCGGAGGCCGTGATGGCGCTCGCCGTCAAGGCCCCCGAGCCCGACCTGGTGCCGCGCTACCGCGACAGCTTCTGGCTCCAGGCCGTCTGGGACATGGCCTACCACCTGATGAGCAATTGGCTCTGGTGGCTCTATCCCGGCTACAAGTCGCATCAGGTGCACCACAACGCCCTGATTTATCTCGGCACCGGCCTGCACATGCTGCGCTCCAAGCGCACCGGCCCGCGGGTCGACGCGCTGGTGCGCCGCCTGCGGGAGGCCGGCACGACCTACTACGTGCTGCCGCTGCAGATGGAGAACGACTTCCAGCTGCGCGCCTACTCGCCGTTCTTCGACCTGAAGACGCCGATCCACGCGGTCATCCGCTCGTTCTCAGAGCATGCCCCGGCGGAATCGCGCCTGCTGGTCAAGATCCACCCGCTCGATCCCGGCATCCGCAACTGGGCGCGCATCGTGCGCCGCTCGGCGGAGAAGTGGGGCGTCACCGACCGGGTCGATTTCGCCGATGGCGGCGACCTCGGCAAGATGCTGGACGGCTGCCGCGGCGTCGTCACGGTCAACAGCACCGTCGGCCTGTGGTCGATGCGCGCGGCCAAGCCGACCATGACGCTGGGTGCGGCGATCTACGACATCCAGGGCCTGACCTACCAGGGCGCGCTGGAGACGTTCTGGACGCAGGCCGAGCCGCCCCGGCGCGAGCTGTGGGACGCCTTCATCAAGGCGATCGTCGCCAACATCCAGATCCGCGGCGTCTACTACAAGGGCGAGGGCATGGCGGCGGCGGTGGAGGCCACCGCCTCGCGCCTCGACCTCACCCAGGGCGCCTGGCTCGAGACCCGCTCCCGGGCGCGCACCCTCGATGCCGGCGACGAGATGCCGGGCCTCCAGGCGCTGCAGAACGCCTGACCCCGGCAAGCATCGAGCAAGAGACCCGACGGGGCCGGAAACGGCCCCGTTTTTTTCATGCCCGATGCCCGCCTGCCACCGGCCGCCAAGCCCCGATCGTCCCCCGAGCCCGGATCATCCCCGCCGCAGCACGCGGCGCCAGACCACCGACCAGACCTGCTTGAGCACCGCCTCGGGGGTACGGGCGCGCCGCGCCAGCTCCGGGTCGCCAGCGGCGAGGCGCTGCACCAGCACCTCGGCCGGGCATGGCAGGCCGGTGCGCGGATCGACGTAGCGCGGGTAGAGGATCAGCGCGCCGGCCACCAGCTCGTCGAGGGTGAGGCGGCGGGTGCGGCGGGGGCTGCCCGGATCGTCGGTCAGGCCCCAGCCGGCGTAGAACGGCAGGCCGTGGGTGGTCACTGCCTTGCCGCGCAGGAGCGCCTCGAAGCCGATGAGCGAGGTCACGGTCTCGACCTTGTCCGCCGCCTCGACGGCGTCGATGGCCGAGACGTCCCGCAGCACCACGTCGGCATGGGCCGCGACCACGTCCGGCGGCACCCAGCCCGGGCGCAAACCGGCCTCGACGTCGGGATGCGGCTTGAAGGCGATCACGGCGTCGGGGTTGCGCTCGCGGGCGAGCCGCAGGAGCGCGGCGTTGCCCGGGACCGTCCCACCGCCGAGGCGGATCGAGGCGTCGTTCTCGACCTGGCCGGCGACCAGCACCACCGGGCCCGGCCGCGGCATCGGCGGCATCGCGGCGCTGCCGACATTGTACTTGCTCACCCGCGCGGCGATCACCGCCTCGCGCAAGGCGGCGGCCCGAGCGAGGAGGTCGTCCGGGAAAGTGCCGGTCTCGAGCAACTGCTCAAGGTCGCTCGGACCCGTAGCGTCGTAGTAGACGCCGGTGGCGTCGAGGACGTGCGAGGCGCCCGGCCGCAGGGCGACCCCGAGGCCGATCGAGCGCAGGAAGCCGTCCTCCATGCGCAGGAGCGGCACGCCCGCCCGGGCACAGGCCTCCTCGGTGCCGGCCGGCATCCGGCTCGCCCAGGATACGACGCGGCCCATGCCCGCGAGCTCGCCGGCGCCGACCGGCGCGTCGCCCCGGCGCACCACCGGGCGGTGACCGGGAGCCGACAGGGTCCTGGTGATCCAGTCCCGCTTCCAGGCCGAGAAGCCGACGCAGAGGGTCGGCACCGCGTTCTCGCGCCAGCGCGACGCGACGAGGTCCAGCACCTCCACCGCATCCTCGAACCGGGACGGCGCGCCCGTATAGGGATCGAAGTAGCGCGAGCAGACCAGGTAGGCGGCGGCGAAGACCTCCTCCGGCTTGCGCCGGCGGGTGCGCCGGGGCAGGTGCAGCCGGTCGTCGGTGAAGCCCCAGCCGGCATAGAACGGCAGGCCGAAGCAGGTCACCGGCGTGCCGGCGAGGGCCGCCTCGAAGCCGGAATGGGCCGAGACGACGTAGACCCGGTCGCACTCCTCGGCGACCGACCAGGCGGTGACGGGATCGCGCACCAGCCGCGCCCCGGTCGCGGTCGCGGCGGCCTCGTCGATATGGCCGCGCCGGCCGATCGCCGACCCGGGATCCATCACCACCAGGCGCTCGGCCTCCGGCGTGTCCGCGGCGGCCGCCTCCAGCATCGCCCGGAAGGCGCTCGCCCCGGCAAGACCGAAGCCGACCGTCGGATCGCCGACCGCCTGGTCGACGATCACGACGCGCCGACCTCCCGCTTTTCGCGGCGGCAGGTCGCGGCGGCGCGGATCGTTGTCGAGGCCGAGCCGCCGCTCGCGCAGGCGCGCGATGCCGGCGCGGGCGCGGGCCATGAGCTCGTCCGCCTCCCAGCCGCCTTCCTCAAGCATGACCTCGAGCTCGCTCGGCGCGGTAGCGTCGTAGTGGATGCCGAGCCCGTCGATGATGTAGCTCAGCGAGCGCTCGGCGCGGACGTCGCCGAGGCGCAGGAAGCCCTCGTCCCAGCGGTCGCTCAAGCGTACCCGCCGCGAGGTCGGCTCGCTGCCCAGCCGCCGCGAGCGTCGCGGGCCGGGCCCTTCCGACTCCGACGGCATCCGGGGCCACAACCGCTTCAGCTTGCCGCGATCCATCCGCCTCTCACTCACTGCGGACCGTGCCGCCCAGGCGCTCGCGACCCGGAGCAGGCGCCGTTCCACACTCACCCCGGCCCCGTCAAGCACGGCGCGCACGTCGGGGGCGGAGCCGGCCATCTCGAGGCCGGGCGCCGCGGCCGCGGTCCCGCGCCCTCTCTCCTTAGACGAATTCCGATGACCTCTTCCTTGCCGCGGGGGATTTTTTCGCGCGTCCGCCGAAGCCGGTATGCTACAGGCGCCCCCCAGGCCGCGCCCAACGCCGCCGCGGACCTGCGCACTATGCCCGCAGGCGCCGCGATGCCGCCGCGTTCCGATCGTCCGGGAGAGAAGCCATGCCTGTCATCCTGATCACCGGCGCCTCGAGCGGCATCGGCGCGGCGCTGGCGCAGCATTACGCCGCCCCCGGCACCACACTGGTCCTGAACGCCCGCGGGGCCGAGCGGCTGGAGGCGGTCGCGGCGCACTGCCGGGGCAAGGGCGCGACGGTCGAGACCCGGGCGCTCGACGTGCGCGACCGAGACGGCGTACGGGCCTGGATCGCCGAGGTCGACGCCCGCAGCGGTCTCGATCTCGTGATCGCCAATGCGGGGGTCAACGGCGGCCATCCGCAGGGCGGCCTCGAGACCGAGGAGACCGCCTTCCTGGTCCTCGACGTGAACCTGATGGGCGCCCTCAACGTGGCGCTGCCCACCGTCGCCCGGATGGCGGAGCGGGGCAGGGGGCAGGTCGCGCTCATCTCCTCGCTCGCCGCCTATGCGCCGCTTCCCGACGCCCCGGCCTATAGCGGCACCAAGGCGGCGCTGCTCGCCCACGGCCTGGCCTTGCGCGAGAAGCTGGCGCCGCAGGGCGTGCGGATGAACGTGGTCTGCCCCGGCTACGTGAAGACCGTGATGGGCGCCGATTACGAGGGCTGGCGCCCGCTGGAAATGAGCGCCGAGGCGGCGGCGGCGCGCATCGCCAAGGGGCTCGCCCGCGACGAAGCGGTGATCGCCTTCCCGGCGGCGCTCGCCGCGGCGGCGCGGGGCGCCGCGCTGATTCCCGAATCCTGGCGCCGCCTCGGCATGCGCGGCTTCAGCTTCCGCATGAGCGAGCGCCAGCAGCGCTGATCCCCCGAAACCATTCCCCGTCACGGAGAAGACCCGGTTGCGGATCGCCCTGTTCACCCTCGAAGCCCTGCCCAACGCCCGGGCGGTGCGCCGCTTCGTCGCCGACAACGCCGCGCGGATCGCCTTCGTCGGCCTGTCCGATCCCGAGCGGCCGAGCACCGGCGGACTCACCGGCCAGGTCCGCCGCCATCTCGGGCGCTCCGGTGCCGGCTTCCTGCCCTACCTGGCGGTCAATTTCGGCCTGCCCGACCTCGCCCGCGGGCTCGCCCCCGCGACCCAGGCGCTGGCGGGCAGCCGCGACGTGCCCGAGGCCACCCCGCTGCGGACCCTGTGCCGGCGCCTCGGCCTGCCGCACGCCACCATCACCGACGTGAACGGGCCGGAGACGACCGGGCACCTGCGCCAGCACCGGGCCGACCTGATCCTGTCGTTCCACTTCGACCAGATCTTCGACGCCGCGACCCTGGCGGCGGCGCCGGCGGGCGGGCTCAACGTCCACCCCTCGCTGCTGCCGCGCCACCGCGGCCCGGTGCCGACCCTGCACGCGCTCCTCGACGAGACGCCGCAATTCGGCGTTACGGTCCACCGCCTCGCGCCGGAGATCGATGCCGGGGGGATCCTGGCGCAGGAAACCGTGGCACTGCCCCCGGACGTCACCGCCTCGCGCGCCGCCGTGCTGCTGCACGAGGCCGGGCGGCCGCTGCTCGAACGCATCCTGGCCGAGGCCGAGCGGTCGGGCGCGCTGCCCGAGGGGCGGCACGTCCCGGTGCTGCCCTATTGCGGCTTCCCGAGCCCGGCCCAGCTACGCGACCTCAAGCGGCGAGGGCGGCGCCTAGTCGATGCCGGGGATTTGCGCGAGGCCCTGAGCCTATCGCTCAAGCTCTGAGATCCGCGCCCCGAGATCCGCGCGGGCGCCGACCCGAATGAACGAAGCGCGCCCGGCTTCGTTGTGGCCATGATACCCCCACCCCGTACGGAGGATTTCATGAGCCGAGCGCACATGAGACAAGCGCACAAGCCCCTCGACCGGCAGGTGATCGTGATCACCGGCGGCTCAAGCGGCATCGGGCTCGCTACCGCCCGGATGGCGGCGCGTGCGGGTGCGCGGGTCGTCCTCGCCGCGCGCAACGCCGAGGCACTGGCGACCATTCAGGAGGAGATCGAGGCGGCGGGCGGGGAGGCGACCCACGTCGTCGCCGATGTCGGCCGGCGCGAGGACGTGCAGGCCATCGCCGATAAGGCGGTGCAGCGCTTCGGCGGCTTCGACACCTGGGTCAACGATGCCGGCATCTCCCTCTACGGGCGCCTGGAGGAAGTCTCGGACGAGGACCACGACCGGCTGTTCCAGACAAACTTCTGGGGCGTGGTCTACGGCTCGCTGGTGGCGGCGCCGCACCTGCGCCGGCACGGCGGGGCGATCATCAACCTCGGCAGCATCGCCTCCGACATGGCGATCCCGCTCCAGGGCATGTACTCGGCGAGCAAGCACGCCATCCGGGGCTTCACCGACGCCCTGCGCTCGGAGCTGGAGCAGGATCTGGCCCCCGTCTCCGTGACGCTGATCAAGCCCTCGGCGATCGACACGCCGCTGCCGCAGCACGCCCGCAACTACCTCGACCGGGAGCCTAAGCTGCCGCCGCCGGTCTACCACCCGGACGAGGTCGCCCACGCCATCCTGCACGCCGCCGTCTATCCGCAGCGCGACATCATCGTCGGCGGCGGCGGCCGGGCGATGACCGGCTTCAAGAAGCTCGCCCCCGGCACCTTCGACCGGCTGGGCGCCGTGATGGCCGGCCAGCAACTGCGATCCGAGCCGCCGCGGGATCCGCACGGGTCGCTCCACCGGCCGGGCCAGGACGGCCATGTCCGCGGCGACCATCCGGGGATGGTGCGCCACACCAGCACCTACACGCGGGCAAAACTCCACCCGCTCACCACCGGCGCCGTGATGGCGGGCGTCGGCCTCGCGGCGGCGGCGCTGATGAAGCGGCGGGCCTGAGACCGCCGCGCCGTCGCGAATGGCGCCGTTCGACGGTGCGAGGCAAGCCCGAACGGGTGTCGGCGCCGATGCCAAGGCGCGACGGTATGGGATCGCTTCCGCGGGTCGGCATGGCGTGGGACAAGCTCGCCATGCCACCTGCGATGCCGACCCTCCTCCTCTACGCCGCCGCGGCCTTGGCCGAGATCGCCGGATGCTTCTCGGTCTGGGCCTGGTGGCGGCTCGGCGCCTCGCCGCTCTGGCTCGTGCCGGGGGCGGCGGCGCTGGGCGCCTTCGCGTTCCTGCTCGCGCTCACCGGGTCGGAGGCCGCGGGTCGCGCCTTCGCGGCCTATGGCGGGATCTACATCGCGGCCTCGCTCGTCTGGCTGTGGGCCGCGGAGGGCGAGCAGCCCGACCGGTTCGACTGCGCCGGGGCCGCCCTCTGCCTCGCCGGCGCCGCCGTGATCCTGCTCGCACCGCGCGGCTGAGACCAAGCGGCGCGAGCGGCGTCACCGCACCCGGGGCTCGCTGAACATTCTTCTCTCCCGGCGCGCGGGAGGAGGATTTTCATCCATTATACCGCCCGTTGAGAGGTGTTCGATCTTATATCCGCGCCATTCTTGCGCGGCGGCAGGAGGATACCCTAAGCGGGCGCGATCCTTCCTGTCAGACGGCCCGCCATGACCCTCACGCGACGCAGCATCCTCGCGGCCGCCCCGGCCCTCGCGGCCGGGGCCGTGCCGGGATTCGGGACGCCGGTCCTCGCGCAAGCGCGGAGCGCGCCGTTGCGGGTCGGCCTGATCCCGATCCTCGCGGTGGCGCCGATCATCGTCGCGGAGAAGGAGGGCTGGCTGAAGGAGGCCGGCCTCTCCCTCGGCATCACGACCTTCGAGTCCGGCCCGAACATGATCCAGGCGCTGGCCTCGGGTACCCTCGATGTCTACGTCGCCGGCGTGGCGCCGCTCGGCGTCGCCCGCGCGAAGGGTATCGACGTGAAGGTGGTGGCGGCGACCTCCGTCGAGGAGAACGTCTTCGTCGCCGGCCCGAAGCTCGCCCGCTTCGCCGAGAAGGGCGTCGCCCCCGCGGAGGTGTTCAAGCGCTACCGGGACTCCGCCGGCACGCCGGCGCGGCTCGCGACCCAGCCCCTCGGCTCGGTGACCAACACCACCCTGCAGCACTGGCTGTGGGAGGTGGCGAAGGCCGACCCGAAGGACGTGACCATCGTGTCGATGGGGATCGACGCCACCCAGCAGGCGGTCCTCGCCGGCGCGGTCGAGGGCGGGATCCTGCGCGAGCCCGCAGTCTCGATCGTCACCGGCCGCAACCCGGCGATCCGCCTGATGGCGCTCGGCGGCGAGATGTTTCCCAACCAGCCCGGCACCGTGGTGGCGGTCACCCGGGCGCTCCTCGATAAGGAGCCCGACGCCGTCCAGGCGATCGTGACCGGCATCGTGCGGGCGATCGACCTCATCGGCCGCGACCCCGAGCGCGTCGCCCCGATCATCGAGGCGAGCCTCGGCAAGGGCCTCGTCGACACCGCCACCATCCGCCGCGCCCTCGTGTCGCCGGCGACGCGCTTTGCCGCCGATCCCCGCGCCATCGTCGAGGCGACGGCGGCGATGCAGCGCTATCAGGTGAAGCTCGGCGCGCTCGACCGCGAGGTGCCCCTCGACGGGCTGTTCGAGCCGCGCTTCTACGAGCGTGCCGTCGCGGGGAAGTGAGACCGGCCCCGTGAGAGCCCGCGCCACCGCGACCCTGCTTGCGCTCGTCGGGCTCGCAGCCTTCTTCGCCCTGTGGGAGGCCGTGCCGCGGCTCGGCCTCGTCAACCCGGCCTTCCTGCCGCCGCCCTCGGTGCTGCCGGAGGCCTTTCTGCGGGAGTTGCGCTCCGGCCAGTGGCTCGCTGCGGTCGCCGGCAGCCTCGGCCACTACCTGGCCGGCCTCGCGCTCGGGGTCGGTCTCGGCATCGCCGCCGGCACGCTGACGGGGATGTCACGCACCGCCGAAGGGCTCACCGCCTGGATCGTGCGGGTGCTGCGCCCGGTGCCCGGTCTCGCCTGGGTGCCGTTCGCCATCATCTGGTTCGGGGTCAGCCCGGAGGCGGCCCTGTTCATCGTCGCGATCGGCGTGTTCTGGATCGTCTACTTCGCCGCCCACGGGGCGATCCGCGGGGTCGATCGCGACCTGATCGAGCTCGCCGCCGCCTTCGGCTTCCGCTCCGGGCCTGAGCGCCTGGTTACCGTGGTGTGGCCGGCCGCGATGCCGGGCATCCTCGTCGGCGTGCGCACCGCCATCGGCCAGGCCTGGATGGCCGTGGTGGCGGCCGAGATCTTCGGGGTTGCGGGCCTCGGCCAGCGGATGATGCAGGCCTCGACGCTGCTCGCGACCGACATCGTGGTCGTCTACATGCTCACCATGGCGCTGCTCTACGGCGTGTTCGATGCCGGCTTCACCGCCTTCCAACGCTGGATGCTGAGATGGCGGGCCTGATCGCGATCCAGGGCCTCGCCCTGACCTTCACCCGCGACGGCGCCCGGACCACGGTGCTGTCGAATCTCGACCTCGCCATCGAGCCCGGCGAGTTCCTGGCGATCGTCGGCGCCTCCGGCGTCGGCAAGTCGACGCTGCTGCGCGTCATCGCCGACCTCGTGCGCCCCAGCGCCGGAACCGTCTCGGTGAGCGAGCCGGAACCCGGCCGGCGGGCCGTCGCCCTGGTCTTCCAGGATTCGCGCCTGCTGCCCTGGCGCAGGGTGCTCGACAACGTCGCCTTCGGGCTCGAGAAGCTGCGCCTGCCCCGGGCCGAGCGCCGCTGGCGGGCGCTCGCCGCCCTCGAGCGGGTCGGCCTCGCCGATCTCGCCGGGCGATGGCCGTTCCAGCTCTCCGGCGGACAGCGCCAACGGGTGTCGCTCGCCCGCGCGCTCGCGGTCGAGCCGCACGTCCTCCTGATGGACGAGCCGTTCTCGGCCCTCGACGCGCTCACCCGCGAGTCGCTCCAGGACGAGTTATCCCGGCTCTGCCGCGCCTCCGGCCAGACCGTGCTGTTCGTGACCCACGACATCGAGGAAGCGGTCTACCTCGCCGACCGGGTGGTGGTGCTGGCCGGGAGCCCCGGCCGGATCATCGCGGCGCACCGGATCGCGGCCGCCCAGCCGCGCGACCGGGCCGCGCCCGAACTGAAGGCGATGACGCAGGTGATCCGGGAGGAACTGATGGGGGCGGGGGGCTGACAAGCCGGCCACAGCCCCGGGGCCCGCCTCGCTCAGCGCCGCAGCCGGTTCCCGAGCACGAAGCCGAACAGCCCCATCAGCACGATGCCGGTCCCGCCCTGCACGCCGACCAGCAGGTTGGTCACCCGGCCGACCGGCTTGATGCCGATCTCCGGCGGGTTGGCCGTCATCATGTTGAGGGCGCTGTAGCTCAGGAGGTCGAGGGCGTTGTAGGTCGCCGCGCTCGTGCCCTCCGGGATCAGACCGCCGGTGAGGCCGAACAGACCCGCAAACACCGCGATCAGGATCGCGAAGGCGCGAAACAGCCGCGACAGGCTCTCGCCGTAGTCGCACAGCCATTCGACGAAGCGATCGGCGATCCAGCGGTAGCCGTGGCGCAGCAGGCCGCGCCGGTCGCGATCGCGCCAGGACGCGCGGAACAGTGCGCCGGCATGCAGCCGCCCCATCCGCCGCCGCCGGCGATAGGCCCAGCCGGCCTCGTCGCGGCTGCCGATGCTCTCGAAATTCTGCTCCAGGGCGAGGTAGCTCGCCTTCGCGGCCTCGTAGTCGCCGGCGATCTCCTCGCCGACCGCCTCGCCGATCTGCGCCGCCCGGAACCGGGTGCCGTTGAGCCAGGCGCCGGCGAACCGGGCCCCGCGCAGGGCGCAGGACGTCAGGTCGAGCCGTACCAGCGTCGCTCCCGCGAGGTCGGCCCCCGACAGGTCGGCCCCGTCGAGCTTGGCGCCGGTGAGCTTGGCGTTGCGCAGGCGCGAGCCGACGAGCCGCGCCTTGGTCAGGCTCGCGCCCTCGAAATCGGCATGGGTCAGGTTGGTGTCGGAAAGCGTCACCTCGTCGAGGCGTGCGCCGCGGAAGGTGGTGTAGTCGGCATCCGCCCCGGTGAAGTCGGCGCCCCAGAGGTCGGCGCCGGAGAAATCCGCACCGTCGAGCAGGCTGCGGGGCAGGCGGGCGAAGCGCAGCGATGCATCCCGGAAGCTCGCATCCTCCAGCATCGCCTCGGTAAAGTCGGCCTGTCCGCCGGCCACGCCGACGAAGCGGGCGCCGCTGAGGTCGGCCTTGCCGAAATCCGCCTCCTCGATCAGCGCACCGGAAAAGTCGGCCGAGCGGGCGAGGGCGCCGGGCAGTCGGGCTCGCTTCAGGGTGGCGCCGGTGAGGTCGGCCTGCTCGAGGGTGCTGTTCGGCATCTCGGCCCCGGCGAGGTTTAGCCCCTCGCGGTCCGCGTCCCACCAGCCCGCCTCGCGCGCCAACGGCGCGAGACGGTCGCGGCTCAGATTCGCCCCGCGCAGGTCGAGGGCGTCGCGGCGCAACGCACCGCCCTCGGCGGCGATCTCCGCGAGGAGGTCGCCGAGGCGGAGGTCGAGCAGGGGCTGGGGTCGAAGGGTCACCGCTCGGTACCGTTCGCGCGTGACGAGCCCGTCCATGCCATGGCGGAGTGGTGTTCCTTGTCGAGATCGAGGCGACGCCGACGGTATCAGCCACGGACCTGTCGGGAATGCAACGGCGGGGCCGGGACCGGGCGGCACCTCCGTCCCTTCGCGGCGTCGGGTATCCCCCGCGAATGAACCTTGATGCCTTCGAGGCGGCCCGGCCTATCGCAGATCGAGCGTTCTAATCACTGCGGCCACCTGGGCCCGCGCCTCGTCGTCGAGCGGTAGAATCGGCCGCGGCGGCGCAGCGTGGCAGAGATCGAGCAGGGATCCCGGGCGTGCTGCGCCGAGCGCACCGCCTCGTCGAGGGCTGCATCGAGCGCTCGACACCGCTCTTCCCGGACGAGGTAGGAGTAGAAGCCGGTGCTCCCGAGAAGACCGATCAGTCGGATGCCGGTGGTGCACAAGCGAGCGACGAGCCTGCGCAGAGCCGGGAGATCGACGCGACCATCGCCGTCCATCGGCGTGATCGGAAAGGCCGGTGAGGCGCAGGGGGGCGGTCCTTATACTTGCCAGATCAGTCACTCGACTGGCACGCATGACCGAGAAGCGTCACCACATCGCGGGCGAGAGTCCTCGGATCGAGCATCGGCCGCTCTCGATTCGAGGTGCTGAATCCCTCGGGCAAGCTGAGCAGATAACCCTCAAACGGCCCATCTCCGGCGACCAGTTCTCGTCGTTCGTGCTGGTCCAGTGGGCCGAAGGGGCACTCATTCGATCCCTCGGAGCGGGGAGGAGGGCGCGACAGCCGGAATACGAAAAACCCCGCCGGCGATGCCGAGCGGGGTTTTTCGTTTGGTTTGGTTGCGGGGACAGGATTTGAACCTGTGACCTTCAGGTTATGAGCCTGACGAGCTACCGGGCTGCTCCACCCCGCGCCAAGGGTGTTTTCGTAATGAGGGAATGTGTGACGTGCTTGGCAGGTCTGGCGGTGACCGACTCTCCCGTGTCTTGAGACACAGTACCATAGGCGCTGGGGCGGTTAACGGCCGAGTTCGAGATGGGATCGGGTTCTGATCACCCCGCTCTGACCA
>NZ_JAZFXT010000016.1:0-87072 GCF_036448855.1 Methylobacterium ajmalii | reverse complement strand
CGTCCTTGTTGGCGGCGAGGTAGAACAGGTCGTCGACGAGGGGCGCGCCGTCGCCGGTGACCACGGTGGCGTCGGTGAACTGGTAGCGCTCGAAGCCGGCGACCCGGTCGCGGCCCTCCGGCCCGGTAATCAGCGTGTAGGCGCCGTCGCGGGTGACGGTGGCGTCGGCGAGCCGCGAGCCGAACACCAGGGTGTCGGTGCCGGCACGACCGTCGATCAGGTCGTCGATGGCGCTGCCGGTCAGCGTGTCGTTGCCGTCGGTGCCGCGGATCGAGCGGTCCTGGGTCATCAGCATCAGCTGGCCGCCCTCGACCAGCTCGCCGCCCAGGGTGTAGTGCGCCTGGGTGTCGAGCAGGAAGGCCTGCCGGCCCGGGCCGCCGAAGATCGTGCTGACGTCGACGATGCCGGAGGATTCCTCGTCCTGGTTGAACGGCGCGGTCGGCGGCGTGCCGAAGCGGGCAGGATCGTGCTGGGCGAGCTCGGTCAGGGACCCGTTGGCCGGATCGTACTGGAAGATCTTCGAGATGCGGGCGTTGTTGCCCGGATCCTCCTGCAGGATGACCTTCCCGTCGGCGGTCACCGTCATATTGTCGAGCATCACCTGCCCTTCGGTCCCGCGCAGCACCTCCTTGACGGTGCCGCCGAGCTCGGGCCGGGTGACGTCGGTGAACTCGAGCGCCCAGAGCCGCGACGGGCTGGTGATGGCGTTCGTGGTGTTGAAGTAGAAGCGGTTGGGGTTGCTCGGATCCCAGGCGCCGTCCTCGGGCCGAAGGAAGGTGGTGACGCCCTCGGCGTCGCTCTCGGCCTGGAGCTGGGCGCCGGTCATCCGCGAGACGTCGCCGTTCGGGCCCATCTCCTGCAGGGAGAAGGCGGCGCCGGCCGCCGCGACCGAGGTCGCGTTGGTCTCGACCAGCACCGACGGCACCTTGATGCCGTAGAGCTTGCCGTTGGTCAGGCCGGCCTTGTCGATCTCGGAGCCGGTCGCCTGCTTGGTGCCGACGTAGACGTAGAGCTGGCCGGTCGCGGAATCGTCGGTGCCGATCGTCACCGTCTTCACGCCCGTGGCCGGGTTCGCCAGCGAGTTCTCCATCGAGAACTTGCCGAGGCGCGGCAGCTCGTAGATCCGGCCGGCCTCGGGGCCGTTCACCACCCAGGCGAGCGCCCGGCCCTCGGCCCCGGTCTCCTCGCCGTTCATGAAGATGCGGGCCTTCGTGCCGAGCCCGGTCGACGCGTCGTAGAAGGCCGAGACCGCCGGCAGGTCGGCCGAGCACAGCCGGGCGAGGGCCGTGGTGCCCTGGACGTAGGCGCCGGTGGCGGCGTTGAAGCCGTAATAGCTGGTGCCGAGGTCGCCCGCCGACAGAACCTTCAGGCTCGCCTTGTCGACGACCAGCCGGTCGACGAAGGCGCCGGCCGAGCCGTGCGCCCGCACGACGCCCGAGGTGGCGCCGATCTCGTGGTTGACCAGCACCGTGGCGGTGCCGTCCCCGTTGTCGAAGGCCCCGATGCCGTCCGGGATGCCGACGAAGCGCCAGGGCGTGCCGTCCGCCTTGACCGAGCCGGGTACGGTGTCACCGACGCTCAGCAGCGACGTGAAGCTGACGTTGCCGGTGCTCGGCACCAGGTAGGGGGTCTGGGTCGTCGAGGGGCCGATGGCCATGGGAAAGTCCTTGGAATGTTTCCAAGGCGGCACATAGACGTGGGCGGGCAACAGTTCGGTGACGCGGACGTCACCATACGTTCGACCGCTCGGCTTAATCCTGGCGCGTCGGCCGGTAGGCCGGGCGGCGCCCGATCGCGCGGGAACCGGGCGCCGCTCCGGGTCCTTGATCTCCAGGCCTTTGATTATGCCGCATTTTCTTTCGACGAACCGGTACCCAATTCATCGGAAAGTGCTCTAGAACGGACGAAGAACGTTGGGCCGGCGGCTTCCGGTCGGGTCTCCGTGCCGGTATCGGGCACGGGACGACGGGAACGGGAGACGCGGGACATGGCGATGCGGACGACCTTCGTGGTGCAGACCTTCGAGGTGCATCGCAAGCGATTGCGCCCCGGCGCGCGCGACGTGGCGCCGACCGAGAGCGGGGCGCTCAAGCGCGCCGAGGCGATCGCCGGCCGGATGCCGGGGGCGGCCGCCCTGCGCATCGTTGCCGACGACGAGACCGGCGAGCTCGAGAGCGTCGAGATCCTGGGTCAGTTCGGGGAGATCCCGGAGGACTTCGCCGAGCAGCTGACCGGCGGCTGACCCGTCACACGAGGAGGACGACCATGGCCTTCAAGGCGAAATCGGCGGCGGAGACCAAGGCGGCGGAACTGGCCTCGGCGCTGGTGCGCATCGCGGACCGGGAGGGCGCGCCCCTCCAGATCGGCGTCGAGGCCCTGCGCCGGGCGAGCCCGCGCCTGACGCCGCTGGCGATCGGGCAGCTCTTCCGCCGCCACCGCGACGACCTCGAGGCGGCGCTGGCCGAGCGCGGCTACACGCTCGTCGACTATGCCGACCAGGGTCCCGGCCGCGGGATGGAGTTCGAGATCGGCGTCGACGGGTGAGAGTCGCCGGCGCCGAGCTTCGCCGTTCATGCGCCGCGCGCATGCCAGCCCCGGCGGCGATCCCGGATTGTGCAGTGCGAAAGAGCGTGCGAGACAAGAGGCACGCAAGGACGCGATGGCGTCGCGGACTTGCCAGCCCTCTTGGGCGTTTCCTCCCTAGACTTCGGGCCACTCGCAAGGGTGGCCTTTTTTCTTGGTGCAGCCGGCCTCTCGCGCGCCGCCGCCGATACCGCGGCCGCCCCGTTTGCGCGACACGGCGCCTCTCACGCCCCTCCCCTCGCTCAGGTCCTCGTCCCCTTCCGGCGGGCGCGCCCTAGATTCCGCCTCGGGAAGGAGGCGCCCGGGAGAGACGTCGTTCTCGCCCGCGCCGGATCGGCCGCCTTTAAGGCCCCCGCCGCGGCCTCGCGCTCAGGAGACTGCCATGGCCCGCCGCACCGTTGCCGACCTCGTCGTCGAAACCCTCGAACATGCCGGCGTGGAGCGCGTCTACGGCGTCGTCGGCGACAGCCTGAACGGCCTCACCGAGTCGATCCGGGCCCGAGGCAGCCTCCGCTGGGTGCACGTGCGCCACGAGGAGGTGGCGGCCTTCGCGGCCTCCGGCGAGGCGCAGGGCACCGGCGGGCTCGCGGTCTGCGCCGGCTCCTGCGGCCCGGGTCACCTCCACCTCATCAACGGCCTCTACGACGCCCACCGCTCGCGCACTCCGGTGCTGGCGATCGCCGCCCACATCCCCTCGGCCGAGATCGGCACCAACTACTTCCAGGCCACCCACCCGGAGGCGCTCTTTCGGGAATGCAGCCATTACTGCGAGATGGTCTCGGACCCGGCGCAGCTGCCCTACGTGCTCGAGATCGCGATCCGCACGGCGGTGGCGAAAGGCGGCGTCTCGGTGGTGGTGATCCCCGGCGACGTCGCCCTCAAGGAAGCGCCCGAGCGGGCGCTCGCCGCCCCCGCCACGCTCGCGCCGCAGGCCCCGATCGTCCTGCCGCCGGCCTCCGAGCTCGATGCGCTCGCCGCCCTCCTCGACGGCGCGAAGAACGTGACGCTGTTCTGCGGCCGCGGCTGCGCCGGGGCGCGCGAGCAGGTGCTGCGCCTCGCCGAGACCCTGAAGGCGCCGGTGGTCCACGCGCTCGGCGGCAAGGAGCATGTCGAGCACGACAACCCCTACGACGTCGGGATGACCGGACTGATCGGGTTCTCCTCCGGCTACGCCGCGATGGAATCCTGCGACGCCCTGCTGCTGCTCGGCACCGATTTCCCCTACCGCCAGTTCTACCCGGAGAAGGCCAGGATCGCGCAGGTCGACATCCGGCCGGAGAATCTCGGCCGCCGCTGCCGGCTCGACCTCGGCCTCGTCGGCGATGTCGGGGTGACGATCGCCGGCCTGCTGACCCGGCTCACGCCGCGCGAGGATTCGCGCCACCTCGACAAGTGCCTCAAGCACTACGCCAAGGCGCGCGAGGGCCTCGACGAGATGGCCACCGGCACCCCCGGCCGCGCGCCGATCCACCCGCAATACCTGACCCGGCTGGTGAGCGAGGCCGCCGCCCCCGACGCGGTGTTCACGGCGGATGTCGGAACGCCGACCATCTGGGCGGCGCGCTACTTGAAGATGACCGAACGCCGACGCCTGATCGGCTCCTGGTCGCACGGCTCGATGGCGAACGCCATGGCGCACGCGATCGGCCTCAAGGCCGCCCTGCCCGACCGCCAGGTGATCGCGCTCGCCGGCGACGGCGGCTTCACCATGCTGATGGGCGACCTCCTCACCCTGGTGCAGGAGAAGCTGCCGGTGAAGGTCGTGGTGTTCAACAACGGCACGCTCGGCTTCGTCGAGATGGAGATGAAGGCCGCCGGCTACCTCGATACCGGCGTCGCGCTCCGGAATCCCGACTTCTCGGCCATCGCCCGCGCCGCCGGCCTGCACGGCCGCCGGGTCGAGGATCCGGGCGAATTGGAGGGCGCCATCGCCGAGATGCTGGCCCATGACGGCCCGGCCCTCCTCGACGTGGTGACGAACCGCCAGGAACTCGCCATGCCGCCCAAGATCCAGGCCGAGCAGGTGAAGGGCTTCAGCCTCTACGTGATGCGCGCGGTGATGAACGGCCGCGGCGACGAGATCCTGGACCTCGCCAAGACCAACCTGTGGCGCTAGAGAGTCTCACGATCGCGTTGCAATCGCGAAGCTCTCTGGATTTTTGATTTTGCCGCATCGTCTTCGACGAGCCGGCATCCGCCTCGTCGAAAAATGCTCCAAGGCCGCCCGCCCTCGTCCACAGCCCGGTGCCGGGCGATGCACGCGGGCGTCGCGTCCGTTACTCGCGCGCTCTTCAGTAAATCGCAACATTTCCCCTCTCCCGCGTGGGAGTGGGGCACGGCGATCGACGATCGTCCATGACGATGATGCGTTTTCATGATGAGCGCGGACAGTAGTATCGGCAGCCCGACGCTCGCGTTCGACTCGAAAGCGCCCCTCTCATCCCGCCTCCTCTCCCGGACGGGAGAGGGGATCGCGCGCGTGTCATGAGCGAGCCTGATCGCGACCTCGCGAGGGCCGGCGCGCGCCCGACTCAAGCTAAGCCGTTCGGCCTAAACCTTTCGCGACCCTGCGTCGGCGGAACGCCGGTACCAGTGCATCCGGGCGCGAACCAGGCGTCTTGTCCATCGACGACATCCGATCACGAAACATAAATCGAATCGCCGTCTTCGCGGCGCAATCGTCAGGATATCTCTCGTCATAGATCAATACTCTCATTGTAATAGCTATAAAACATAGTTCTTGTTCGATCCTGATAGTTTTGCCATTTGGTTTCCAGGCGCGGCCGTCGTCGCTTTCAATGCAGAGCCCTCGGCCGTCGCCAGTATTCCCGTTCGCCTCCCGGATTCCGTCATGCCCGTTCCGTCGCCGCGTCGCGTCCCGTCCCCTCGTCTCGCGGGGCGTCGATTGACCCGGTCGCTCCTGTCGGGCGTGGTTCTGTCGGCCGGGATCGGCGCGGCGCGGGCCCAGGATGCGGCGGAGTTGGCGCTCGACGCCATCACGGTCGAGGGCGCGGTGCGGCCCGTGACCGCCACCGCGGCCGGAACGCAGCCGGGCGGTGCCCGCGGGCCGGTGCCGGGCTACGTCGCCTCGCGCAGCGTGGTGGCGACCAAGACCGACACCCCGATCCTCGAGACCGCGCAATCGATCTCCGTCATCGGCCGCAAGCAGATCGAGGACCAGAACGCGCTCACCATCAACCAGGCCCTGCGCTACAGCCCGAGCGTCACCACCGAGCAGCGCGGCGGCGCCGGCGCCACCCGGCTCGAGCAGTTCTACATCCGCGGCTTCCAGGCGCCGCTCTTCCTCGACGGCCTGCGGCTGCCCGGCGGCCGCGACGCGGCGCCGTCGATCGACCCGTACCGGATCGAGCGCATCGACGTGGTCAAGGGCCCGGCCTCGGTGCTCTACGGCCAGTCGGGCCCCGGCGGCATCGTCAACTTCACGTCGAAGATGCCGCAATTCGTCCGCCACGGCGAAGTCTTCGTCCAGGGCGGCGGCTTCAGCGAGGTCCGCGGCGGGTTCGACGTCGGCGGGCCGATCGCCTCCGAGACGACGGTGCCGGGCACGGAGGAATTCGCCTTCCGGGTGACGGGGCTCGGCTGGAAGGGCGACGGCCCGGCGGTGACGACGACCGTCGAGCGCGCCTTCATCGCCCCGAGCCTGACCTGGCGCCCCTCCGCCGACACCTCGCTGACGGTGCTGGGCGCCTACGAGCGCGATCCGTTCTCGGGCTTCTACGGTAGTTTCCCGGCCTACGGGACTGTCTTCCCGCGCGACTTCGGCAACGGCATCGTCGGACGGCTGCCGGTGAACTTCTACGACGGCGACCGCGGCTTCGAGCAGTCGGACCGCACGCAGGGCTCGGTCACCTACATCCTCGACCACCGCTTCAGCGACGCGTTCCGGTTCCACTCCGCCGGCCGGATCCTGCGCACCGAGGGCGATTACCGCAGCGTCTACACCGCGTTCAGCTCCAACACGCCGCTGTTCCCGCCGACCTCCCTGACCACCGGGCCGCTGATCGGCCGCTCGCGGATCTCGACCCAGGTCGGCGTCGACGCCTACACCATCGACAACTACTTCGAGGCGAAGTTCGACACCGGGATTCTCGGCCACACCGCGCTCCTGGGCGTCGACCACCAGACCATCCGCACCCGCACCCTGTCGGGTCCGTTCCCGGCCACCGCGGAACTGAACGCGCTGGCGCCGAACTACGACCAGAACTTCGCGGTGCCGGCCTACACCACGGATGCCCGCATCAGCGCCGAGCAGACCGGCGTCTACCTGCAGGACCAGATCAAGCTCGACCGCCTGGTGCTGACGCTTGGCGGCCGCTACGACACCGCGCGCCAGTCCGGCCCGACCCGGACGCTCGCCACCGGCGCCGTCGCCACCCAGGACATTCCGGCCGACGCGCTGACCTACCGGGCAAGCCTGCTCTACCTCTTCGACAGCGGTATCGCGCCCTACGTCTCCTACAGCGAGGCGTTCGAGCCGATCGTCAACGGGCGCATCTTCGATCCGGCCTTCGGCACCGCCGGGCGGATCCCGGAACCGATCTCGAGCCGGCAATACGAGGCCGGCATCAAGTACCAGCCGCCCGGCACCGACATCCTGCTCACCGCCGCGGCCTTCGACATCAAGCGCTCGAATTCCCTGACGCCGGACCCGAACAACATCAACTTCAGCCTCCAGACCGGCGAGGTCGGCGTGCAGGGGGTCGAGTTCGAGGCCCGCGCCACCCTGGCGGAAGGCCTGAGCCTCGTCGGCGGCGTCTCGTTCCTCGACATCCGCAACACCCGCGACACCACCACGACCTTCAACCAGGTCACCGGCCAGCAGGTACCGATCGTGGGCCTGCGCCCGGTCCAGGTGCCGGACCGGACCGCCTCGCTGTTCGTCGATTACCGGTTCCAGTCCGGCCCGCTCACGGGCCTCAGCCTCGGCGGCGGCCTGCGCTACCTCGGCGGCTCCTGGGGCGATCCGGCCAACACCTTCCGGGTCCCGGAGAACGTGCTCCTCGACGCGGTGGCGAGCTACGACCTGAAATACATCGATCCCAAGCTCTCGGGCTTCAACCTCCAGGTCAACGCCCAGAACCTCCTCGACCAGCGCACGGTGACCGGCTGCTTCTCCTACGCCTCCTGCTTCTACGGCCTGCCGCGCACGGTCTACGCGACCCTGCGCTACCGCTGGTAAGGGGAGCGATGAGCCGATCACTCACCCTCGCGGCACGGGCCGCGGTCGCGGCCCGCGTCGTCCTGGCGGTCGGGGGCGGCTACGGCATCGCGGCGCTCGCCACGATCCTGCTGTCGCTGACCCTTCCGCTCCCGCGGGCCGAGGCCGTGACGGCGGCGACGCTGGCGAGCTTCGCCGTCATGGTGGCGGTCGTCGTCGTCGCCTTCGCGGCCCGCTCGCTCGGGCGCGCCGCGGCGATCCTCGGCGGGGTCGCCCTCGCGCTCGCGCTCGCCCTCCGGCTCGTCGCCGGATCGTTCCCGTTCGGATTCGGCTCATGAAGCAGGGTTTCCGCCAGTCGATGGCCTGGCTGCACACCTGGTCCGGCCTCGTCGTCGGCTGGGTGCTGTTCGCGGTCTTCGTCACCGGCACCGCGACCTATTACCGGACCGAGATCACGCGCTGGATGCAGCCGGAGCTGCACCGGGAGGCGGCGATCGGACCCGAGGCCCTGGCCCGCTCCGCCGACCTCGCGGTGGCGCATCTCACGGCCCATGCGGGCGAGGCGCGGAGCTGGTTCGTCGGCCTGCCGACGCCGGAGCGGCCGCTCGTCGAGCTGTTCTGGCGCACGCGGCCCGGGACGCCGCCGGGCCACGTCCTCCTCGACCCGCGGACCGGGGCGCCGGCCGCGATGCGGGAAACGAGGGGCGGCGACCTTCTCTACCGCTTCCATTTCGAGCTGCATCTGCCGCCGCTCTGGGGCCGCTGGATCGTCGGGATCTGCGCGATGGTGATGCTGGTGGCCCTGGTGAGCGGCATCGTCACCCACCGGCGGATCTTCTCCGACTTCTTCACCCTGCGGCGGGACAAGGCGGCGCAGCGCGGCTGGCTCGACGCCCACAACGTCAGCGGCGTGCTGGCGCTGCCGTTCCACCTGATGATCACCTATACGGGCGTCGTCACCCTGGCGATCATGTACATGCCCTGGGGCGTCACCGCCGCATACAAGGGCGATCAGGCCGCCTACTTCGCCGAGACCGGCCAGATCACGCAGCCCCGCCCGGCCGCCGGGCAGCCCGGCACCCTCGCCCCGGTCGGGCCGATGGTAGTCCGGGCGCTCGCGACCATCCCCGAACCCCTGGAACGCCTCGTCGTCGCCAACCCGCGCGACGCGAACTCCACCGTCGTGGCTGTATTCGAGGAGCCGCACGGCCTCTCGCACGAGCACCCGCAGGTCGCCTTCGCGGGCACGAGCGGCGAGGTCGTCGAGGTCCTGTCGGGCGGCCTGCGCCCGGCCGCCAAGACCTTCACCACGATGGTCGGCCTCCACGAGGCCCATTTCGCCGGGCCGGCCCTGCGGATCCTGTTCTTTCTCTGCGGCCTGATGGGCTGCGCCCTGGTGGGGAGTGGGCTCGTGCTGTGGACCGTGGCTCGATTGCCCAAGGCGGGCGCCGCGGCCGGGCTCGGCTGGCGTCTCGTCCACACGCTCAACCTCGGCACGATCGCGGGCCTGCCGGCGGGGATCGCGGCCTACCTCCTCGCCAACCGGCTCCTGCCCGCGGACCTCGCGGGGCGGTCGGCGCGCGAGGTCCAGGCCTTCTTCGCGGTCTGGCTCCTCGTCGCCGTCGCGGGTGCCTGGCCGCCGCCGCGGCGGGCCTGGCGCGGGGCGCTCGCCGCGGTCGCGGGCCTGTTCGTCGCCGCGGCGCTCGCCGACCTCGTCCTCGCCAGGGGCCTGTGGGACGATCCGGCCTGGTTCCTCGGCTTCGACGCCGCGCTGCTCGCCGTCGCCGCCGGCTTCGCGCTGATCTCGCACAAGGTCGACCGCTTCCGGGCGCCCGGGCGGGCACGCCGGCACGCCGCCGTCCCCGCCGGCACGGCGGAGATGGAGCGGGCATGACCCTCCTCGTCGCCGGGGCCCTCGGCTTCCTCGGGCTCGCCGCCCTCTGCCTGAGCCTCGGCCGGCATCACCAGGCGCTGTGGCCCAACCCGCCGACGCGACGGCGCGCGATCGGCCTTCGCGTCGCGGGGTGGGCGCTGATCGCCCTCTCGCTCGGTGCCGCGCTCCACCTCGACGGCGGGGTCTTCGGTCCGGTGCACTGGCTCGGGTCGCTCATCGGCGCGGCGCTGCTCCTCGTCGTCACGCTGTCGTACCGGCCCCGGGCGCTGGTCTGGATGGCCGCGCTCGCGGTGGCGATCACGCTCGGGGCGGCGCTGGCCTGACGCGGGAAGGCCGGCCTCCCGGTTTCGCCGCGTGGCCTTGGAACGACCACGCCGAGACCGGAGCCGCCAAGATCGCCAGTTCGAATATAATAAAACTATCTTAATCAATAATATTCTTGAAGTGCGCCAGATATTTTTTCCCGCCCTCGACCTCATCCTGAGGTGTCGGTCGGTCGAAGATTGGCTGACCTCGAAGGAGACATCCAGGAATCTCTGCGCCCGCTGGAAGCCTCCTTCGAGGTCAATCCATCTCTGATGGACCGACACCTCAGGATGAGGTCGAGGGCGGGATCTCGCGCCTCGCAGACCCGACGCTGCGGATCGTCTGTCGGCGAGCGTAAGCCCTCCGGTCGGCAACGGTCCGCTCACTCACCCCCGCCGCGACGCCTCGCCGAGCCGGCGCAGGTCCGCCACCACCGCCGGGGTGCCCGAGTAGAGCAGGCCGCCGGTGAGCATGTCGTCGGAGCCGAGATACTCGGCGACCCCGCCCGCCTCGCGCACGAGCAGCAGGCCGGCATAGCAGTCCCAGGCGTTGAGGCCCGGATCGTAGTAGCCGGCGAGACGCCCGGCGGCGACGTAGGCCAGCATCAGGGCGCCGGACCCGTTGCGAAAGAGCACGCCGCCCTCCTCGTAGAGGCCCCGCACGAAGGCGGCGGCTTCCGCCGCGGGGGTCTTCTGGGTGGCGCCGAAGCCGATATTGGCGGAGGCGAGGGAGGCCGACGGATCGACGCGCAGGGGCCGGCCGTTGAGGGTCGCGCCCGCGCCGGCCAGCGCCGCGTAGGTCTCGCGCATCACCGGCGCCTCGATCACGGCCGCCGCCAGGCCCTCGGGGCCGCGCACGCCGATCGACACGCACCAGTTCGGCTGGCCGTTGAGGAACGGGCTGGTGCCGTCGATCGGATCGACGACCCAGACGTAGCCCGACCGGCTCGGGACCGGGTCGTGCTCCTCGCCGATCACGCCGTCCTCGGGAAAGGCCTGGGCGATGCGGGCGCGGATCAGCAGCTCGACCTCGCGGTCGGCCTGCGAGACGAGGTCCTGGGCGCCCGACTTCTGCTCGATCACCAGCCGGTCGCGGGCGTCGAAGAACCCGAGCGCGGTCTCGCCGGCGGCGCGGGCGATGGCGAGGGCGGCGTCGTAGCGGGCGCGGGCGGTCTCGGTGGTCATGGGGATTCCTTCGAACGGGATCGCGGCCGTCCTACACGGCCGCTCATCTCATTGATGCGACGGCAGTCCGGATGCGTCCGCGCCGGTGACGGCGGCGAGCGCCGCCGCGATGGCCGCGCAGGCCTCCGGCGAGGCCGGGCTCTGGGGCGGCACGGGATCGCCGACGGCGTAGCCCTGCATCCGGAGCGCCGCCTTGACGCAAGCCGCGAGGTTGTAGCGGGCAAACACCTCGTTGAAGGCCCAGACCCGCTTCTGCAGCGCGACCGCCTCCGGCCAGTTCCCCTCGCGGCACAGCCGGTAGAGCGCCAGGCATTCCCGCGGGATGACGCAGGCGGGGCCGGCGAACCAGCCCTTGCCGCCGAGCATCATCACGCTCGCGGCGATATGCGAGGAGGCGGCGAAGACGTCGAGGTCGCCGCCGACGCGGTTGAGGATCGAGAGCAGCCGCCCGGTATTGGTCGAGGCGTCCTTGATGCCGACGATGTTCGGGTGGCGGGACAGCCGCGCGATCGAGGCGACCGACAGGTCGGCGCGCTGGAAGTTCGGGTTGGTGTAGAGGATGATCGGCAGGTCGGTGGCGTCGGCGACGCTCAGGAAGTAGCGCTCGACTTCCGCTTCCGTCAGCGGGAAGTAGGCGTCGAGGATCAGCACGATCCCGTCCGCGCCGGCCGCCCGGCAGGCCTTCGCCTGGGCCACCGCGCCGCGGATCGCCGTCGCGGCCACCCCCGGCAGGACCGGCACCCGGCCGCCCGCGGCCGCCACCACCGCCGCCACGGTCTCGCGCTTCTGCGCCTCGTCGAGATAGGCGAACTCGCCGGTCGAGCCGAGCGGCGTCAGGCCGTGGACGCCCGCCGCGATCAGGTCGTCGCAGAGCGCGGCCATCACCCCGGCCTCGATCCGCCCCTCGGCGTCGAGAGGTGTGACGAGGTAGGGGATGATGCCGTGGAACCGCGCCACCCTCAGCGCTCCGCGAAGAGGCGCACCAGGGAATGGGCGATCGCCATCGGAGGCGGGGTCATCAGGCCGTCCGGATGGGTGCGCTCCAGCATCCGCCGCACCTCGTCGCGGGTGAACCAGCGGGCGTCTTCCAGCTCGGTCCGGTCGAGCACCAGGGCATCGCCCTGCGCCTCGCCCTCGCAGCCGATCATCAGCGAGGACGGGAACGGCCAGGGCTGCGAGAGGTGGTAGCGCACCGCGCCGACGCGCACGCCCGCCTCCTCGAAGGTCTCGCGCCGCACGGCGTCCTCGATGGTCTCGCCGGGCTCGAGGAAGCCGGCGAGGCACGAATAGACGCCCGGCGCGAAGCGGGCCTGGCGGCCGAGGAGGCAGCGGTCGCCGTGCGTCACCAGCATGATCACCACGGGATCGGTGCGGGGGAAATGCTCGGTGCCGCAGGCGGCGCAGTCGCGCCGGAAGCCGCCGCAGGAGAGCGTGGTGGCGGTCCCGCAATTGGCGCAGAAGCCGTGGCGGGCGTGCCAGCCGAGCAGCGACTTCGCGGTCGCCATCACCCCCATCTCGGGGGCCGGCACCGCCCCCTCGACCGCGACCGCGCGGGCATCGAGCACCCGGTAGGCCGGATCGTCCGCGAAGAGCCCCGCCGCATCCGCCGGCAGCGCGCCCGCGAAAGCCGGCCGGCCGCTGACCCGGCCGAGAAACAGCTCGGGCGACGGCGCGCCGGCCCGGGCAGCATCCTCGGGCGCGAGCAGGCAGGTCGCCCCGCCCTCCGTCACCCGCAGCACCGGCACGTCGCCGCAGAACAGGAGCAGGCTCGCGTCCGGCGTGTCGGCGAGCGTCGGGGTCGGGCCGGTGCGCTCGGCCGAGTGGCGCTCGAGCAGGCTGTGGGCGTAGCCGAGGCGATCGAGGGAGGCGGTCACGGCGATTAAGACCTCATGCAGCGTCGTGCGAAAAGCCCGGCGCGGCCCCTCGCGGCGGTCCCAGCATGGGCAGTCAAATTGATGCGAAAGCAAGGCGGCGGCGAGCGTGGCACCCGGCCCCGGGCACGCCGCCATGCTTCCGGCGCAGGCGCCGCCCCCTTCAGGCGGCGACCGCCCCGCGCCGGTCCCGGACCATCGAGAGCAAGGCGCCGACGATCGTCGCCGCGGTCAGGCCGGCGATGGCGAGCAGGGTGATCGTGCGGTTCCACAGCCGGTCGAGGCCGAGATCGGTGGTGACGAGGTCGGGGCGGGCGGGGTCGGCCATCACCCCGACGCGGTAATCGCCGGCCTCGAGCCCGGAGAAGACGTAGTTGACCCGCCGGGTCACCGTGCCCTGGGGCGTGCGCAGCGCCAGGGTGGCGTCGCAGATATGGATGAACAGCTTGGCGCTGCACTTGCCGTCGCTGACCCGTGCCTCGACGGCGGGCTTCGCGGTGGCCTGGACCTGCCAGTCCGAGATCACCGCCGGGGCGGTGTAGACGGCGCAGGCGACCAGGATGCCCCCGAGCGCCACGACGCCGAACAGGATCCAGAACGTGTTGAGCCAGCCCTGCCGCCGCGGCGGCAGCCGGAGGGCTTCGGGGGGCGTGGCGGTCTCCGGCGGTCGGGTCATGGGGCTCCTCATGGGGCTCCTCGGATGGATGGGATTCGGGCGGGCCGGGCTTCAGGCGGGCTGGGCTTCGACCGGCCGGGACGCTTCGGTCGGCAAGGTCCCGGCGGTGTCGGCCCGGGCCGGGGCGGGCCGGGACGCGGCGGCCTCGGCGAGGATCCGCCGCGCTTCGGCGGCGGTCCGGTAGGCGGCGATCAGGTCGGCGAAGCCCTGCGGGTTCATGCCCCGCGGCATCGGAACCGCCAGGGTGACGATGCGGCGCTTGGCGTCGAGCCGCACGCCGTGGCGGCCCGGGCGCCGGCCGGGAAGCGATGCGCCCGGCGGCAGCAGCACGCGGGTGACCACGCCGGCATGGTTTGCCGTCATGTCGAGGTCGGCGATCTCGCCCCAGGCGATGGGCCGGTCGAGCCCGGGCGAGGACAGGCTCCCGGGGCTCAGGACCAGGGTGACGGGCGCGCCGCGCGACAGGACCAGCGCCCCGGCCCCGCCCATCAGGACCGCGAGGGCGAAGGCCGCGCCGGCCACGACGACGATCTGGCGGGGCGGGATGCCGGGCACGCCGAAGATCATGATCGCGAGGGCGATGGCGGCGAAGAGGCCGCCGGCCACGACCAGGACGAGGCCCCGGGGCCGGTGGTTGGCGCGCAAGACCCGTTCCCCGGTGCCGATCTCGGCGACGGCCGCCTCCAGGTCGGCGCGGACCGCCGCGTCGCGGGCCCGCACCGCACCGAGGAAGTCGGCGCTCGCCGCCCGGCACAGGCCGGCCGGGTCGGCGAAATAGGCCGCGAGCTGGCCGAGGGCATGGGGCGGCGGCGCGATCCCGGCGGCGGCCAGCAGGTCGGGATCGACCGCCCGGCCCAGGGCGGCGAGGCGCTCGCTCGTCGGCGGGTGGGTGTCGGTCGGGTGGGCCTGCCCGGTTTGGAGGTGCGCGGCCGGATCGTCGAGGCCCCGCGCCACCGCGCGGTCGAGCACGGCGGCCACGAGGTCGGGAGGGGCCGCGTCAGGCGCCTCGGCCGCCGCCGCCAGGGTCTCGGCGACGCGCGGCGCAACGGCGCCGCTGCGCAGGAGCGCCCGGGCGGAGGCGTCGGTCGAGGTCACGGCGGCCCCCGCCGCGTCGGCGGCGAACTCGCGCTTGCGGCTCCAGTGGCGCACGGCGAGGTGGAAGCGCTCCATCACGAACGCGCCGAGGCGCAGGGACGGCCCGAGGACGCCGAGAGCCCCGTCCCGGCGCGCCGCCACCGCCTCGAGCGAGCGCCCGACCCCGGCATAGATCGGCAGGAAGCGCTGGCTGTAGGCGGTGTCGCCGCCGGCGTAATGCGCGAGCTCGTGGGCGACGATCGCCGCGACCTCGTCGCCCCGCATCAGGGCGAGAAGGGGCAGCGGCACGTGGAGGATGCGCCCGGAGACCGGCCGCTCGCCGGGCTCCAGCACCGCCGGGCCCGCCGTGACGAAGAACCCGTCGGTCAGGCCGACGACCAGGGCCTCGGGCTTGAGCGCGCCCATCCGCTCGGCCAGCCCCTCGACCAGGCGCCAGAGCCCCGGCGCCTCGGCGGGGGAGATCGCGCGGCCGAGGATCGGCAGGGGATCGGGCTCGAACGCGTCGAGGGCGCGGCGCAGGCCGAGCACGGCGCCGCCCGCGGCGATGAGCGTCGCGCCGACCGCGACGGCGGCGACCACCAGGAGCTTCATCCCGTCGCCGGTCAGCCCGCCCTGGACCAGCATTCCGGCCTCGAACGTGACGACGGCGACGAAGGCGGCGGTCGCCGACAGGATCTGGACCGCGAGGGCCGCCGGCAGGAGCCGGCGCATCAGCGCGAAGCCCTGCACCAGCGCGTCGCGCGAGCCGCGCCCGAGCCGGCCGAGGCCGGCGCCGGCGAGCAGCACGAGGAGCGAGAGCCCGGCCGCGACCGCGCCGCCGCCGATCGCCACCGGCGGCAGCAGGCGGCGCCACTCCATCACGGTGACCAGGGTGCCGGCGCCATCCCGGGCCTCGCGCGCCTTGGTCACCGCGAGGGGACCGCCGTAGAGCTGGCCGTGATGGCGGAACTGCAGGCGGAAATCGACGCGTCCGTCGCGGGGGGCGCGGGCCTCCAGGTCGGCGACGACTTCGGCGAGGCGCCGGTGCTCGGCGGCGAAGGCCGCGCGGTCGTCGAGGCCGCGCGGCCACTCCCACAGGCCGAGGAGCAGCAGGACGAGCGGCAGCAGGATGGTGGCCGCGACGAGGCCGGCCAGGGCGCGCGGACGCGACGGCGCGCGTGGAATCGTTGCCTCGGGAATGGTCGCCTCCTGACGCGCGGGAGATCAGAGGCCGACGCAACGCAAGGCACGTCGGACGAGCGCAAGACGATCGGGCATCGTCCTTCGCGGCACATCGATCGAAGTGCCGGCTAAGCGGAGACAGATCGAACGCATTGCGCCCGACATCTCGGCTGACGGCAGGATTTCTACCGGTATGGGCGAGAAGGTCAACCGGATGGGGTGGAGCCTGGGTCGCGGGGACGTTTCGGGGGCCGGTTCCCGGGCCTGCGCGTTCGCAGCCCGCCCGACCTTCCTGGGAGGCTTGTTCTGTTCCAGCCTCATTCCGAGGCGTCATCCGACAGAAGATCGGCCGACCTCGAACGAGAGCGTTCTCTGATCGGGGTTTGTGAGGCAAGCGTCTCCTGATCGATGTTTCCTGGTCCGAGTGTGTCGCTCCCGCGGGTCACGCGCTTCCCTTCGCGGTCGTGACGTGCCCCCCGTTTCCCACCACCGGCGGCGCCGCGTCCACCTCGCTCGCCCCCGCAGGACGACGCGGCCACACGTCGAGCGCGCTGCGCCCTCCCGCCGCCACGCTGCGCACCAGATGCGGGAACTTCCCCCGCACCCACGCTTCCTCCGCTTCTTCCAGAAGACGCCGCTTCCACACCCGACGCCCGAACGCGTCGTAGCCGTACGCCCACCGCTCCCCTTCCGGCGTCTCGCAGGCGACCAGGCGGTCCTGCGCGTCCCAGCCGTAGCGCCACGTCCTCGGCCGGAACCCGTCCCGCTCGACCCGCCGCTCCACCACCCGGCGGCGCGCGTCGTAGGCCAGGTGGATCGTCTCCCCGTGCGAGCCCCGCGCCCGCTCCACCCGCCCGCCCGCCGCGAGCTGCCAGGCCTGCACCCGCGCGGTCGCATCGCCGAACCCGCACAGGTTCAGCGCCGGGTCGTAGGCGAACCGCTCCGCCTCGCCGTCGCCAAAGCGAGTCTCGACGATCTGTCCGGCCACGTCGGTGTCGTAGGCCGTCTCGCCCCAGCGCGCGTCCCGGATCACCCGCGGGGCGACGTCGCGCGATCAGGCGTAGGACCGCTCCACCCCCGGCCCCGGCGGCATCCCCACGAGGCCCGGCTCGCGCCCGCCCCGCTGCCGCGTCAGCTGGCCCACCGCGTCCCAGGCCTGCGTCAGCCGGAACCCCGCCGCACTCTCGCGCAGCACCTCCCGGCCGGCGGCGTCGCGGGTGATGCGCAACGTCGCCCGCTCCCCGATCGCCATCAGCGGACTGTCGTGGCAGTTGGCGCCGGTCAGAACGGGGCCGAGCGGCCTGCCGCGCGCGTCGGTGACGAGGTGGCGCTTGGTCCCCGCCTTGCCCCGATCCGTCGGGTTCGGGCCGGTGGCAGACCACCTTTTTTCGCCGGCACCGAGTCGATCTCACCCCGCCGCATGCAGGCGCTCGCGCAGCACCTGATGCAGGCGCCGCCACACGCCGGCCACCTGGCAGTCGCACAGCCGGCGCCAGCAGCTCATGCCGCAGCCGCACTTCATCGCGGCCGGCAGCATCTCCCGGGGGATGCCCGAGCACAGCACGAACAGGATGCCGGTCAGGGCGGCGCGATCGTCCAGCCGACGACGCCCACCCTTGGGCCGAGGCGGGTGTGGCGGCAGAAGCGGGGCGATCGCAGTCCAGAGATCGTCGGGAAGAAGCCGGCAAGCCATACCAGACAACGCCCAACCGACCCGATCGAGCCGTTCGGTTAGGTGCACTTAATCCGCTCGCGCTCGCCCGTCGTCTGTCCGGGTCGCACACCTTGATCACGCTCGGACTGGCGCACCCAGTTCCTCAACGTCTCGCCCGAGCAGCCGATCTTGGCCGCAATCGACTGAATCGCCGACCATTGCGAGCCGTGCTCGCCCTGATGGTCGCGCACCATCCGCACGGCGCGCTCGCGCACCCTGGGGGAAAACGGAGCTGTTCGCTTCGTCATCTCCCACCTCTCAGAAGTCGGAGCCTCCGGGAAACCCGGGGCGGTTCACGGCTGGCGGCGGATGGGGTCCTGGGCAGGCGGCCGGGGTGCGAATCGATGCCCGCCTGCCGCCCTACGCCGAGTGTCGGACGATGCCGGCTTGCATGCGGGGGGCCGTCGAGAAAAAAGGCAGACGCGGGTTATGTGCCCTCCCCCGCCGGCGGGGGAGGGCTGAGCTCCGAGCGGGCTCGAGGGAGCCCGCGCAGCGAACCGGCAACCTTGCCCTCAGGCGATCCACCGCATCACCACGAGCACCGCCGTGACGGTGACGGCGCCGCCGATGCGGGTCGCGATCTGGGCGAAGGGCATCAGCTGCATGCGGTTGGCGGCGGTGAGGATGGCGACGTCGCCGGTGCCGCCCTGGCCCGAGTGGCACGCATTCACGATCGCGGCCTCGATCGGGTACATGCCGAGGCGCCGCCCGACGAAGGCACCGGTGACCATCAGGGTGAACACCGTCGCGATGATGGTGATCAGGTTCGGCACCGTGAAGGCCGACATCAGCTTGTCCCAGGGGGTGAGGGACACGCCGATGGCGAAGAGCAGCGGGTAGGTCATGCCGGTCTGCACGAACTTGTAGACCACGAAGCCGCCGGCCTGGAGGTGGGGCGAGACCGCGCTGGTGAGCTTGGCGAGCACCGCCAGGAACAGCATCGCGACGGGCGCCGGCAGGCCGATGACGTGGTGCAGCATCACGCCGAGCAGGTAGAGCGTCACCGCCGTCAGGCCCGCCGCCGCGATGGTGGAGACGTCCATGGCGCCGCCGCCCTTCTCGGCGGTCACCGCCTCGTCCTTGGGATCCATGTCGTCGTGCTCGCCCGGCTGCAGCCGGCCCTCGCCGGTCAGGTGCGGGTACTTCTTGCCGACGAAGTTCAGGATGCCCGAGAACACGATGGCCGTGAGGCTGCCGAGCATGACCGGAGGCAGCACCTGGGCGAACAGGTCGCCCTGCGACGCGCCGAGGATTGCCGCGTAGCCGATCGAGAGCGGGATCGCGCCCTCGCCGACGCCGCCGGCCATGATCGGCACGACGATGAAGAAGAAGGTGTGGTAGGCGCCGAGCCCGAGAGCCATCCCGACCAGGGTGCCGACGATGCCGGCCGCGATCGACCCGATGCCGAGCGGAACGAAGATCTTCAGGAAGCCCTTGATCAGCACGCCGCGGTCCATGCCGAGGATGCTGCCGACGATGATCGCCGCGATGTAGAGATAGAGGAAGTTCGTGAACTTGGTGAAGTCGATGATCGATTTTTCGATCTGCGGCGGGATCAGCTTGTAGTAGGCGAGCGCCGAGGGGATGAAGGTGGCGAAGATGGCGCCGGCGCCGATGTTGCGCAGGATCGGCAGCCGCTTGCCGATCTCGGCGCAGGTGAAGCCACCGAGCACCAGGACGGCGATCATCGTCGGCGAATCCGGCTTGATCTCGCGCTCGAGCGTCAGGATCGTCAGGAGCACGACCAGGATCAGGTAGACGGGGATCGGGATGATGCCGATCTTGATGTCCATCAGCCGCCACCAGCCGTGCGGCCAGAATTTTCCGGATGCCGGCACAGCCGCCGGCGCGGCGGCCTCGCCGGGCTTGGCAAGGGGTACGGTTCCAGATGCCATCGGTGTCCTCCCGAACGCTGTTCTTCCGAGCGATATGCTTCGAGTGATATTTTTGGGGCCTATCCGGCCGTCTTTACGATTAATCCGTCCCGGTCTCAGGTAAACAATCAGGAACGGAAAGATAACGGAATGTTCACATTGCAGAGACCCTAAGTCAAGTTGGCCCTCTCGGGATACTGTGGCACCGGCCCGACCAGGGGGACAGTGATGGACGGATGCGCCGCCGGGCCGCGAAGAGGCAGCGGGAGGCGGCCGTCCGCGTGTCCGTGTTGCGGCCGCGGTTGTGGACCTGCGCCGCGCAGCCGAGCATCCGGGCGGACAGGAATGACGGTGAACGCCGCGGTCTCGCGCGCCGAGCCGGAGAGGGCGCCGTCGCGGTTGGGCTGCCACGGCATCTTCGGAGAAGCGCCGCGATCACCGCATCGATGTTGACGTGATCGACGGTGCGCGACGGGCCGGAGTCGAACGGGGCCTGCCCCAGCGCCCGGTTGCTCCCGGCCGCCCTGGCGCATCGACCGGTCGGCCCGGCGGGTGCAGGCGACGACCTCGTTGATGTCCCATTCGCAGCCGAACCGCCGAAAGGGCAGGTCGAGCGCTTCCGCGATGTCTCGCAAAGCTCCCCATGCCGCCGGTGAAGATCGGCCCGCCACGCCCGGCGACGATGAAGCGCCGCCCCTCCTCGCGCAAAGCCGTCTTCAGGTCGTGGGCGCGGCCGAGCAGGCCCGCCTTACCCTTGTTGCCGACGCCATCCTTGAACGCCGGCGTGACGAAAACCGAGCCGTGGCGGCCGATGAGACACCCGATCCCTTCGTCACCCGCGTCCGGTCCCGGAACCTCGGCCGCAGGGAAGCCTGCGAGACGCAGGAGCTTGGCGCCGTGCAGCATGCCCGTGACTTGCACCGTTTCCTCCGTGCTTGTTGGGGCGCATGGTAGAGGGCGAAACTGTCAGCAACCTGTCGCGGGGCGGGTGGGGGCGTTCGGGCGGGGAAAAAGGCCTGCGGAGCGGAGGGCTCAGCGCGTCTTCCTGGACGGCACGGCGGGTGACGGCGCGCAGCCCTGGCGGCGCCTGCTCTCACCGCCCCTCGATCGCTCGTCGCCATTGCCGCAGCGTGCGGCTGCGCTTGATCTGATCGAGGGAGGTCAACAGCTCCGGCCCGACGGGGATCGGCCGCAGGGCAGTGGAGCCGGTGAGCGGATCGTCCGGGGCGCGGGCGTCCGCGCGGGCGGGCGTGACCGAGCGGGCGGCGAGCAGCGCCTGGCCTTCCCTGGACAGCAGGTAGTCGAGGAACAGCCGCGCCGCCGTCTTGTGCCGGGCCGCCTTCGGGATCAGGGCGATGCGCGAGGTGACGAGCGTGTAGTCGCTCGGCAGCACCACCCCGAGGGCCGGGTCGTGCTTTGCCCGCTCGCGGGCGTAGGACCCGAGCACGTCGTAGGCGAGGACCGCGTCGCCGGCCGACAGCCGGTCGAGCATCGTGGCGGTGGCGGTGAAGAGCTTCACCCCGATTTGCCCCATCGCCCGGACCGTATCCCAGGTCCGGGGCGTCACCTCGAGGTTCTGCGTCAGGACGAGAAAGCCGACGCCGCTGCGCTCCGGGTCGTAGGTCGCAACCTTGCCCTGCCAGTCCTCCGGATGCCGGGTCAGGCTCTGAAGGAAGTCTGCGTGGCTGCGGGGTACCCGTGCCTCAGGCAGCAATGTCCTGTTGTACGCGATCGCGATCGGCTCAGCGGTGATGCCGTAGGCCTCGTTGCGCCATACCGCCCAGGCAGGCCACCCCTCGGTCTCGCGCGACACGTGGCGCTCGGCATAGCCGTCATTCACGAGCTTGATCTGGAGGTCCATGGCCGAGCTCCAGAGGAGGTCCGCCGTGCCCCCGCCCGACCCGGCCTCGGCCAAAAATTCGTCGTAGAGCCGCGACGAATTCATCTTCGTGTAGGCGACCGCGACCCCCGGGAAGCGTCTCCGGAAGCCCGCGAGCAGGGCCGAGGCCTCCGCCTCGTCGGTCGTCGCACGGATCACGACCACGCCTTCCCGCACCGCTTCCGCGCGATCCTGGGCTTGCGCGTCGATGGGCGGATCGATCTGAGCCAAAGTCGCTCGGCCCGAACTCACCTGAGCCAAAGTCGCCTGGGTCCAGCCCGGGCCGAGGATGAGGGCGAGGCTCACCCAGGCGGCCGTCAGGGTTCTCACGCGCGCCAAATACCCTTCCTGCCCCGAGGCGTGCGGTTGCCCGCGGCGGTGGCCGCGGCGAAGATCGCAGGCTACAGGCTCGCGCGGCGAAGTTCTACGCACGCGCAGAGCGCGACGAGCCTGAGGGGGGACGGCGGGATGCGGGTGCTCGTCGTGGAGGACGACGCGGCTCTGGCCCGGGGCCTCGTCGCGGCGCTTCGGGCCGCCGGGCTCGCGGTCGATCACGAGACGGACGGCGAGGCGGCCGCCGTGATCGCCCTGTCGGAGCCCTACAGCCTGATCGTGCTCGATATCGGCCTGCCGGGCCTGTCCGGTTTCGAGGTGCTGCGGCGCATCCGGGCGGCGAGCGCCGTCCCGGTGCTGATCCTCACCGCCCGCGACGGCATGACCGACCGGGTGCACGGGCTCGATCTCGGGGCCGACGACTACCTCGCGAAGCCCTTCGCGCTCCCCGAGTTCGAGGCGCGGGTGCGGGCGCTCATCCGCCGCGGCCAGGGCCTGCGCAGCCCCGTCCTGCAATGCGGTGCGCTCGTTCTCGAACGATCGACGGGGACCGTCACCCTCGACGGCGAGACCCTGAGCCTGCGGCGCCGGGAACTCGCCGTGCTCGAGGTGCTGATGGCGAAGGCCGGGCAGGTGGTGCCGAAGGAGCGGCTCGCCGGCGAAGTGTTCGGATTCGACGACGAGGTGGCGCCCAACGCCCTCGAGCTCTACGTCGCGCGCCTGCGCAAGAAGCTCCAGCCGAACGGGCCGGAGATCCGCACCATCCGCGGCCTCGGCTACCTCCTCCACGCCCGATGAGCCGCCGCCCGCCTTCCCTGAAGCGCGACCTGATGCTGCGGATGCTCCTGCCGGCCTCGGCGCTCGCGGGGGTGCTCGGCCTCGGCGGCGCCCTCGTCATCCGGAACGTGGTCGAGACCACGCATGACCGCCTCCTCGACGGCTCGGTGCTGGCCATCGCCGAGCGCCTGGCGCTCGACGAGGACTACGAGGTGACGGTGGACCTGCCGCGAGTGGCGCTCGGGATGCTGGAGACCCAGTCGCAGGACCGTGTCTATTACAGCGTCAGCTACCACGGCCGGCTGGTCACCGGCTACCGCGACCTGCCCCGGCCGGCCGGGGAGGTCGAGCCCGGCCCCACCCGGCATCGGGACGCGGTGATGCGGGGTGCGGCCGTGCGGATCGCCGCCCAGGCGCGGACGATCTACGGCAAGCCCGGCGCGGTGCTGGTGCAGGTCGCCGAGACCCGTGAGGCGCGCCGCAGCCTCGAGTGGCGGCTCCTCGGCGGGCTGCTCCTGCTCGAGGGCGTCCTCCTCGCCCTCGTCGGCGTCCTCACCTGGTACGGGATCGGCCGCGGCCTCGCCTCTCTCGACCGGCTGAGCGCCGAGATCGACGGTCGCGCCGCTCCCGGCGCGGTCGGCCTGCAGCCCCTCGATGTCTCGCCGGTACCGGTGGAGGCGCGAGCCCCGGTCCTCGCCTTCAACACGCTCCTCGGCCGCCTCGACGAGGTGATGGGGGCAGTGCGCCGCTTCACCGGAGATGCCTCGCACCAGATGCGCACGCCGCTCGCCGTCTTGCGCATGCATGTCGACCTCGCTCGGCGCCACAGCGGCGCCGCGCCGCCGGAGGCCCGCGCCGCTCTCGACGACATCGAGGGCGCGGCGCGGCGCCTGGAGCACCTGCTGGCGCAACTCCTGGCGCTCGCGCGTGCCGACGAGGACCAGGATGCGATCGCCCTGACCGACCTGGACCTTGCCGCACTCGCCGCGACGGTGCTGGCCGACCACGTCCCGCGGGCGCTCAACGCCGGCATCGAGGTCGAGTATGTGCGGCCTGACGGGCCGGTGATGGTGACGGGTCACCCGACCGTGGTGTGCGAGATCCTGGGCAACGTCATCGACAACGCGGTCCGCTACGCAGGGCCCGGCGCCCACGTGATGGTGCGGGTGGCGGTGTCGGACGAAGGCGCCTTCGCCGAGATAGAGGATGACGGCCCGGGCATTCCGCTGGAGCATCGGGAGAGGGTGTTTTCCCGGTTCTACCGCATTGCCCGCAGCGACGGATCGCAGGGCAGCGGCCTCGGCCTCGCCGTCGTTCGCGCCTTCGCCGACCGGATCGGCGCAGCGGTCACGCTTCATGATAGTACGAGAGGTGGTCCGGGTTTGCGGGTGCGGATCATGTTTTCGCCAGCGCCGGATCGATGATTCTGTCTTCATAGAGTCTGACGCTATGTATAAAATAAATGCCTTATTATATTGCCATCCTCTAGTAATCGCATAATTTTTTATTTTCTTGAGATTCAACTTTGATGGTAGTCGTTGATTAATTATTACGAAAACAATGCTTGCTTGCCGATTTTGATGGACGCGATGCTGTGAGGTCCTGCGCTACCGCTTGCTCGGCAGGCCGCAATGGGGTGCGTCTCATGAGAAATCCGGGAGGAGCGTCCGGGCACCACCGCCGCTCCGGTAAAGCTCGGAGAACATTCAATTCTTCGATGAAATGAAGTGGCGTACAGCGTTGCCGAAAGCCGCCGGATCGTCCGTGCAAGGCAACGATGGGAAAAAGCTCGGCCTTGCGGCCGAGCTCCTTGTCGTTCGATTGCCGAAGCGCTCAGGCGCTGGCCTGGATCCAGCGGAAGAGGTCGCCCTTCGGGGCCGCACCCACCTTCTGGCCGGCGAGCTCGCCGCCCTTGAAGATCATCAGGGTCGGGATCGACCGGATACCGTACTTGGCCGAGATCTCCGGGTTCTCGTCGACGTTGACCTTGGCGATCTTCACCCGGCCGTTCATCTCGCTGGAGATCTCCTCCAGCGCCGGGCCGATCGCCCGGCAGGGGCCGCACCACTCGGCCCAGAAATCCACCACCACGGGCTCGGCCGATTGCAGCACGTCCTGCTCGAAGCTCGCGTCGGTCACCTTCACGGTTGCCATCGCCAAAATCCTTCTCTGCGTCCTTGAAAGCCGGCCGACGCCGCGGACCGGCCCGCGTGGGGATGAACGTAAGAACGGGGCCGGGGCCGATCAAGCTTAACGGCTGCACCATCCCCGGTCTGCTCGTGTGATGGCGCACTCCCGCTCACGCCAGCGTGTGGAGCGCAGTGGCGCACTCCTGCGCGGTGAGGCGGCGAACGACCGGCCCGGCGGTCCAGACCAGCAGCGGGATCACCGGCCGGTCGGGATAGATCGTCGCCAGGAGGCGCGCGTAGAGCGCGACCTGCGCCGCCTGGCCGCGCGGGGCGGGGGCGCCGTCCCGGGGCGGGCGACCGGTCTTGAAGTCGACGAGCCACACCGCCTCCCCGGTCACGGCGATCCGGTCGACCCGGCCGTGCACCGGACGCGCGACGCCCGCGACCGGAATGCTGCCGGCGAGCGTCACCTCGGCCCGCGCATCGGGCCCGAACAGCACCGCGAGGTCGGGATCGTCGAGGAGACGCAAGGCCTCCGTCGCGGTGGCCGCGCGCCGCCCGGCATCGAGGCCGGGCGCGCGGGCGGCGACGAAGGCCTCGGCGGCGGCCGCCCGGCGCTCGGGGGCGAGGCTCGGCAGGTGCTCCAGCAGGGCGTGGACGAGCACGCCGCGGCGGCGCGCCGCCGGGTCGCTGGAGCGGGCATCCGAGCGGCGCGGCTCGTCGGCGGCCCCGAGGCCGGAGGGGCGAAGCGGCGGCAGCGGCTCGGCTTCGGGCACGACCGCGCGGTGCAGCCAGTCCGGCACCGCTTCGGGCTCCGCGACCCCCTCGGGCGCGGCCGGGGCCTCCGGCGGAGCGGCGCCCTCGCGCCAGCTCTCGGCCGGGCCGTAGGGCATCTCGGCGATCTCGACGCCGCCGAACTCCGCGACCAGGCCGCGGCGGATCATCTCGCACCAGGCCTCGGCCGGCGTCTCCTTGTCGTTGCCGGAATAGGGCGCGATCACCAGCCGGTCCTTGGCCCGGGTCATCGCGACGTAGAGCAGGCGGTTGTGCTCCTCGCCGGCCTTGGCGTGGAGCGCGTCGCGGGCGGCCGCGATGCCTGAGCTGTCGTAGGCCTTGGCGCTCGACCAGACCGGCACGGTGCTGCCGTCGGCAAGGCGCATCGGGATCAGGGCCGGGTCGCGACCGAGCGCGTCGCAGCCGTCGAGCACCAGCACCAGCGGTGCCTCCAGGCCCTTGGCCCCGTGCACCGTCATCACCCGCACCTCGTCGCGGGCGGCGTCGAGGTCGCGCTTGACCGTGTGGCCGCCGGCGTCGCGCCCGCCGCTCGGGGCGTAGCGCGAGAGAAAGCCGGTGAGCGAGGGCGCGTCGGGCCCGGCCTCGGCCTGGGCGGCGGCCGTGAGGAAGACGTCGATCGCGTCGCCCGCCTCGCCGCCGAGGCGCTGGACGAGGAGCGCCCGGCCGCCCAGCGGCCCGAGCAGCTCGGCGTAGAACCCGAACGGCCCGTGCGCCCGGGCGAGCGCCGTCCAGCGATCGAGAGCGGCGACGCCGCGCAGGGCCGCCGGATCGCCGGCCTCGGCGTGGCGTCGCAGCGCCGCGACCAGCGGCTCGGCCGGGTCGCGCCCGGCCGCGATGCCGACGAGGTCGTCGTCGGCGAGGCCGACGAGTGGCGTCTTGAGGGCGGTCGCGAGCGTCAGGTCGTCCTGCGGCAGCAGGGCGGCGCGGCCGGCTGACACGAGGTCGAGGACGGCGATGTGGGCGGCGATGTCGAGGCGGTCCTGGCCCGCCACCGGCACGCCCTCGGCCTTGAGCGCCCGGATCACGCCCTCGAAGGCCGCCGAGCGCTTGCGCACCAGGATCAGGACCTCGCCGGGGCGCCACACCCGGCCGGATTCATCGCCTGAGGTGGTCCAGAGCCGCACCGCCTTCGCGACGCGCCGGGCGGCCACGAGGGCAGGCGCCCCGGCCTCGATCGCGTCGACCGGGTGGGTCCAGGCGTCGGGCTCCTCCTCGGCGCTCGGCCGCTCGACCGGCCACAGCTCGACCTGGCCGGGCGCCCGCACCCGGGCGGTGGAATGCACGGTGCCGACCGCGGTGTCGCCGAAGGACAGGCCGCGATAATGGTCCTGGAGCGCGAAGGTCGCGTCGACCGCCCGCAGCACGCCGATCGCCGAGCGGAACGACAGGGTGAGGCCGACATCCGCGAAGGGCAGGCCCGCCGCTTCCGCGTCGCGCCGCCAAGCCCGCCGGGTGGTCTCGAACTCCTCCGGCGCGGCGCCCTGGAAGCTGTAGATCGACTGCTTGGGGTCGCCGACGGCGAAGCGGGTGCGGGCGAGGCCCTGGCCCGCCTCGCGGGCTCCCTCGCCGGCGCAGAAATCCTCGGTGATCCGGCGCAGGATCTCCCATTGCTGCGGGTTGGTGTCCTGCGCCTCGTCGATCAGGACGTGGTCGACGCCGCGGTCGAGCTTGTACAGCACCCAGGCCGAATCGACCCGCGTCAGCAGGTCGAGGGTCTTGTGGATCAGGTCGTCGAAGTCGAGGGCGCCGAGGCGCGCCTTCTGGGCCTCCATCCGCCGGTGGATCTCGGCGGCGAGCGTGAACAGGGCCTCGGTGCGGGCGAAGGCCCGGGCGGCCTTGAGGCGGTCGCGCAGCCCCGCGAGCCGCGCCTGCTCGGCGAGCAGCGCCTCCTTGGCCTCGGCCGGGACGGACTTGGTGCCGAGCGACGAGGCGGCGTAGGGGTCGCCCTCGCCCTCGTCCTTGAAGAACGCCGCGAGGGTCAGCGTCAGACGGGCCGGGCCGGTGGCGGAGGCCGCGAGCGCCAGGGCGTCGGCGCGCTTCTCGTCGTTGGCCTTGCCCGTGCGGAGCGCCGCCGCCAGCCCGGCGAGGTCGGGCCCGCCGTCGCGCATCCGGGCCTCGATCGCCGGCAGCGTCTCGTCGGGGCCGAGCCCGAGGGCGTCGCGCAGCGCCGCGAGGCGGGCCGGCACCCCGCCGGGATGGCCGATCAGGCCGCGATTCTGCACCGCCGCGGTCATCGCCCGGCGCAGGGCCTCGCCCGCCGCCTCGGGAGCGACGAGGGCGAGCGCGTCGGCGAGGTGCGGGTGACGCGCATCGACCGCGTCGGCCAGCACGTTGTCGATCGTCCGGTCGATCGCCTCGCGGGTCTGGGCCTCGTCCAGCACCACGAAGCGGGCCGGCACGTTGGCCTCGAACGGCACGAGGTGCAGCAGCCGCTCGCACAGCGCGTGCAGGGTCTCGATCTTGAGCCCGCCCGGCGTCTCGACGGCGCGGGCGAACAGGCGCCGGGCGCGCCGCAGGGTGGCGCCGTCCGGCGCCTCGCCCTCCAGCGCCGTCAGCTCCTCGCGGAGCGCCGCCTCGTCGAGGGTGACCCAGCGCCCGAGGCGCTCGAACACCCGGATCGCCATGTTGGCGGCGGCCGCCTTGGTGAAGGTCAGGCAGAGGATCTTGGCCGGGGCCGCGCCGTGCAGCAGCAGGCGCACCACCCGGTCGGTGAGCACCTTGGTCTTGCCCGCCCCGGCATTGGCCGACACCCAGGCCGAGGCCCGCGGATCGGCGGCGCGCCGCTGCGCCGCCTGCGTCAGCCCGTCGACGACGAAGCCCTCGATACCCATCCCTGCTCCCGCGCGCGGCCAGGCCCCATCCTGCCGCGCTCGCATTCAAGGAGGCGTTGCCTCAAGGGCGAACGGGACGTGCTGCACAGGGATTTCGCGGAGCGTGGCGGTGGAAGCACAGGGATGCCCCCGACCCATCACCCGGGACTCACCGAAAACTCACGGCGGGATCGGCTGCCCGTCCCAGGCGTGGACGCGGCCGGACCCCTCCCGGGTCAGCCCCGCGATCACCCGCAGGAGGTGGGCGGCGCTCTCCTGCGGGGTGAACAGGCCGGGGCCGGGCTCGGGGCGGAACGGCTGCGACAGGCCGGTCTGCACGGTGCCGGGATGCAGGCCGGCGACGATCAGGTCCGGGTGGGTGCGCGCGGTCTCGACCGCGAGGGTGCGCAGCACCTGGGTCAACGCCGCCTTGGAGGCCCGATAGGAGTACCAGCCACCCAGCCGATTGTCGCCGATCGACCCGACCCGCGCCGAAAGGGCGGCAAAGACGCTGCGGCCCCTGCGGGGCATCAGCGGCACGAAGTGCTTGGCGACGAGGGCGGGGCCCAGGGTGTTGACCGCGAAGACCCGCGCCATCGCGGCCGGGTCGAGGGCCCGGATCGCCTTCTCGGGCGCGATGCCGGGCCCGTGCAGGATGCCGCTCGCAACGACGACGAGCCCGACCGGGCCGGCCTCGCCGACGCTCCGGGCCGCGGCGGCGACCGAATTCTCGTCGGTGACGTCGATCGCCAGGGCGCGCACCCCGTCGGGCTGAGGCGCAGGCGTGCGCGAAAGGGCAAAGACCGTGCCGTGGGGCCCTCCCGCCGCGAGCGCCGCCACGAGGGCACCGCCGACCCCGCCGGAGGCGCCGACGACGATCGCCGAGCCCTGCGCACCCTCGGGAGCCGGCGCGCTCATCGGCAGGCCTCGTCGCAATGCGTGTCGCGCAGGCGGCGTGCCAGCCAGGGCCGGACGATCAGCGACAGCCGGTAGGCCGCCTCGGCGAAGGGCAGCAGGGGCCGCCAGCCGAAGAGCCGCAGCTCGACGAGGCGGGCGAGCCAGCGCCAGCCCGGGAAACGCCGCCACAGCCGCGCGAAGGCCGCCGCCCCCGAGACGAGGCGCCCGTCCGCCTCGCGGACGTGGAACCTGGCCCGGGCGGCGGCGAGGTCGAGGCCTGATCCGAGATCGAGACGGCCCGGGCCCGCGAGATCGACGAAGCGCACGCGCTCGGCCCCGGCCCGACCGCGGTAATGCGCGATCTCCCGGCGGCAGAGCGGGCAGGCCCCATCGTAGTAGACGGTCAGATCGGCCCCCATCGCACCCCTCGCTGCCGGACGCTCCTCCGTCGCGAGATGGGCGCGGCGGGCCCGCCGTCACGGTGCGGGGAACGCGCGAAATGGTCGCGCCGGGGGCGCCGGCTGGTGAGTACCGGACTTCGAAGGCCGAGCGCCGCGGTCCGGGCTCGCCGGGGAGCTGGGCGAAGCGGCGATCGCGCGGCGGGTGCACCTCCTGCCCGCATGGCCGCGTCTCGACGACCGGATCGCCTTCGGCGTGGCCGGGCGTGCCCCCGGCCCGGGAGGTTCCGGGACAACCCTGCCACCTGTTGAGCGGGGTTCCGGGTGCTGCACCGCCGTCACCCGACCTCGATCACCGCATCCGCCGCGAAGGCCCCCTCGGGCAGGGCGAAGACCGGGTTGAGATCGATCGAGGCCAGCCGCGGCCCCGCCGCGACGGCGAGGACCGAGAGGCGCGACAGCATCCGGGCGAGCGCCGCGATATCGCAGGGTGGCCGGCCGCGGGCGCCGGTGAGGAGCGGCGCCGCCCTGATCGAGCGGATCATCGCCTCGGCGACGTCCTCGCCGAACGGGCAGCGCCGGAAGACCACGTCGCGCATCACCTCGACGAACACCCCGCCGAGGCCGACCATCGCCACCGGGCCGAAGACCGGATCGCGGTGGATGCCCATGATGCATTCGACCGCGCCCTTGATCTGCCGCGCCACCAGCACGCCCTCGATCCGGGCGGACGGCGCGTGGCGGGCGGCGCGATCGATCAGGGTGGCGTAGCCGCGCTGGACCGCCTCGGCATCGGCCACGTCGAGCAGCACGCCGCCGATCTCGGTCTTGTGCAGGATGTCCGGCGACAGGATCTTCATCACGACCGGAAAGCCGAACGCCTCGGCCGCCGCGACCGCCGCCTCGGCATCGGAGCAGGCGGCCTCGGGCACGACCGCGATGCCCGCCACTGCGAGCAGGCGCTTGGCCTCGGCCTCGCTCGGCGTCGTCCCGGGCAGCGCGATCGCCGGCATCGTCCCGGGCGCGGCGGGCTCTGCTTGCGCAAAGCTCGCGCCGAGGCGGCCCATGGCGTCGAGGGCGACCACGGCGCGGGCCGGATCCTCGTAGAGCAGGTAGCCGTCGGCCTCGTATTCGCGGTTGCGCTCCTCCGAGGCGAGGACCGAGAGGGCGTAGAGCCGGTCCGGATGGCGCGCCTTGACGGCGTTGAGCTGGGCGCGGATCGCCGGTGCCATGCTGGGGGCGCCGCCGATCTGGGTGAAGAAGGCCAGGATCGAGGAATAGCCCCCGTCGGCGATCATCGATTCCGTGAACCGGCCGATCAGCGACAGGTCGTTGAAGGCCTGCGCGGTGCAGTCGACCGGGTTGCGCGGCGCGGCGATCGGCAGGATCGCCTTGAGGCGGGCTTGCGCCTCCTCGGGCATCGGCGGCATCGGCAGGCCCACGGCCTCGGCGGCGTCGGAGATCAGCACCCCGGCGCCACCCGAGATCGTGATGACGCCGAGGCTGTTCGGCACCGGGTAGATCCGCCGCGTCGCCGCGTAGGCGATGTCGATCAGCTCTTCCGTCGAGCGGGCCCGGATCGCGCCGTGCTCGGCCAGCACCGCGGAGAACACCGCGTCGTTGCCGGCGATCGAGGCGGTGTGCGACTGCGCCGCCGCGCTGCCGACCACGCTGCGGCCGACCTTCATCATCACCACGGGCTTCTTCGCCCGCCGGGCCTCGGCAAGCGCGCCCGCGAAGGCCGGCCCGTCCTGGACGCCCTCGGCATAGGCCATGATGACGTCGATGTCGTCGTCCCGCGCCATCCAGCCGATCGCGTCGGCGACCGACAGGTCGGCCTCGTTGCCGGTGGTGATCAGCATCGCCGTGCCGATGTGTCGGTTGCGGCAGGCGGCGAAGAGGTGGGTGCCGTAGGCGCCCGACTGGCTGGCGATGCCGATCCGTCCCGGCAGCGGCAGGCCGCCCTCCAGGGAGGCGGAGAAGATCGGGTAGAAGCCGGCCGCGGCGTTGAACAGGCCGAGGCAGTTCGGCCCGAGAAGCCGCATCCCGTGCCGCCGCGCCGCCGCGACGAGGGCGTCTTGCGCCGCCACCTCCCCGACCTCGGCGTAGCCCGCCGTGAACAGGATGGCAAAGCGCGTGCCCCGCGCCCCCAGATCCTCGACGGCCTGGAGCGCAGCGGCCCCCGGCACGGCGATCACCGCCACGTCGGGCGCCGACGGCAGGGCCGCGACAGCGGGGAAGCAGGCGAGGCCCTGCACCTCGGCCCGGTTGGGATTCACCGGCAGGATCGCGCCCCGGAAGCCGGCGCGCAGCATGTAGGCGATCGGCCGGCCGCCGATGCGGGTCGGGTCGGCGGAGGCGCCGACGATCGCGACCGCGCCGGGCCGGACCAGAGCGGCGAGATCGGCGGCGGGCTCAGTTCCGGACATACGGGCACCCGCCTTCACCGATCGGCCGGAACGCCTCGTCGCCCGGCACCGTGGCGACGAGCTCGTAGAGGTCCCAGCGGCCCTTCGACTGGGACGGCTTCTTGAAGCGCATCAGGTACATGTCGTGGACCATGCGGCCGTCGATCCGGACCCTGCCGCCCTGCGCGAAGAAGTCGTTCACGGGGGTCTCGCGCATCCTCGCCATCACGGCGGCGGCGTCGGTGGTGCCGGCGGCCTGCACCGCCTTGAGGTAATGGGTGAGGGCCGAGGTCACGCCGGCCTGGTAGGCGGTCGGCATCGCCTTGCGCAGGGCGAAGAAGCGCTCGGCATAGGCGCGGGTCTCCGGCGTCCGGTCCCAGTAGAAGCTGTCGGTGAACAGCGCGCCCTGGACCACATCGAGGCCGAGGGAGGCGACATCGGTCAGGGTCACCTGCAAGGCCGCGACGGTCCTGTCGGACTGGGTCAGTCCAAATTCGTGCGCCTGCTTGACCGCGTTGGCGAAGTCGCCACCCGCATTGGCGAGCGCGATCACCTTGGCGGGCGATCCCTGGGCCTGGAGCAGGAAGGACGAGAAGTCGGGATTGTTGAACGGGTGGCGGACCTTGCCGAGGACCTGCCCGCCCGCCGTCTCGATCGCCCGGGCCGCGTCGCGCTCCAGCGCGTGGCCGAAGGCGTAATCGGCGGTGAGGAAGTACCAGGATTTCTCGCACCGGGCGACCAGCGTCTTCGCCGTGGCGTTCGACGAGGCGTAGGTGTCGTAGGTCCAGTGCACGCCGGTCGGCGAGCACGACTTGCCGGTGAGGTCGGACGAGCCGGCGCCGGAGATCAGGAAGATCTTGCCGCGCTCCCGCGTCACCGCCTGGACCGCGAGCGCGACCGCGGAATTCACGCCCTCCGCCACCACGTCGACGCCCTTCGTGTCGATCCAGTTGCGCACGATGGTCGAGGCGATGTCGGGCTTGTTCTGGTGATCGGCCGAGATGATCTCGATCCGCCTGCCCAGAACCGTCGGGCCGAAATCCTCGACCGCGAGCCGCGCGGCGGCGACCGAACCCTCGCCGGTGCCCTCGCTGTACTGGCCGCTCATGTCGGTGATGATGCCGATCCTGAGCACGTCGCCGTCGGCGCGGGCCGTCACCGGCGCGAGGAGCGCGGTCGCGGCGCAGAGCGTCCGCACCATCGCTCCGGCGCGACGCGCCCCCGGAGCCCGTCTGGTGCGTGCCATCCCGGTCCTCCCACGATGTCCGGCCTTGTCCCGGGCCGCGCGCGGATCGGGCGTTTCCATTCCGTCCGCTGAACGCTGTTCTGGACCGTAAACGACGGACGCGGCAAGGGGGCGCCGGGATGGACCGAGACCGCGGCCGCCCGGGGCTACGCCCTCGATCTCGGCCACCTCATCCGCGGCGTGACCAGCGTCGCCGCCGCCCTGTGCGACGGCACCGGGCGCCCACGCCTCGTGGTGGCGGCCCACCCGTTCCAGGCCCAGCTCACGGAGGAGCGGCTCCAGGCGCTCGGCCTCGCCCTGCGCGGGCTGGTCCGCTCCGCGCAGCCGGCGATGCTCGGGGTGACGACGGCGCCGGAGCCGCGGCGACGGTGCGGAGGGGCGGTGAGACCGTCCGTGACGGCCGGCGCCCGCCGGGCGCCGGCCGCTTCCCGCCTCAGCTCTCCTTGAAGCCGTATTCGGGCACGCCCTCCTCGTTGCCGTAGTACTTGTAGGGCAGGAACTTGCCCGACAGGTTCATCTTGACCCTGTCGCCCTTGTTGTTGGGCTCGCGCTCCATCGTCATGTTGAAGTCGATCGCCGACATGATGCCGTCGCCGAACTCCTCCTGGATCAGCTCCTTCCAGGTAGTGCCGTAGACCATGACGAGCTCGTAGAAGCGGTAGATCAGCGGGTCGGTCGGGGGCATCGAGGGAATCGAACCGCGATACGGCGCCTCGTTCAGCATCCGCTCCTCGGCCTGAGTCAGGCCGAACAGGGCGGCGGCCTTGGCGGCCTGAGCCTTGGGCAGCTTCATCTGGCCCATGCAGGCGGCGGTGATCAGGATCGGCGAGAGGCCGCCGATCTCGTCCTGGATGTGCTTCCAGGTCCAGCCCTTCTCGCGCTTGATGTCGAGCAGCTTCTCTGTGAGGTCTTCGCGCTTCATGAGTCTCTCCCTCGGCGAGTGTCGCAGAGCCTTGAGGGCGAGTGGCGTGCGCCCCCTCCTCGGCGTGCCGCCCTGGAGGCAAGCCCCGCGCCACGCGGTGCCCGGGATCCGTGTGCCGGGGCCGGCGCGCCGTGCGGCGACGGGCGGCGGACGAGACCGGTCGCCGCCGCGATGCCGCGCGTGTAGGAGGGCGCGAGGGCGTGCCCCTGGGGCAGGGACCGAGAAGGACGGACCGACATGGAACGACGGCAATTCATCGCGGCGGGCGCGCTGGCGAGCCTCGCGGGCGGCGTGGCGACCAGGGCCGCGGCGGCCGATCACGCGCACGACCACGATCACGGGTCGGCGCCGGCCGGGGCACCGCACGACCATCCGGCGCGGTTCGCCGCCCTCGCCGCGTCGAGCGCCGAATGCGTCGCCACCGGCAACGACTGCCTGCGGCATTGCTTCGCCATGCTGGCGATGAACGACGCCCGCATGGCGGCCTGCACGCGGTCGACCTACGACCTCGTCCATGCCTGCGCGGCGCTTCAGACGCTGGCCGCCGTCGACTCGCCCCGCACCCCGGCGATGGCCCGGGCCGTGGCCGAGGTCTGCACCGCCTGCGAGGCGGAATGCGCCAAGTTCCCCGACATCGCCGAGTGCCGCGCCTGCCGCGACTCCTGCCGCCGCTGCGCGGCCGAGTGCCGGAAGATCGCCGCCTGAGGCGGGGACGGGCACCCCGGCGGAGGCGCGCCATGCCTCGCCGCCGGGGTGCCGGCGGGACGATCCGCCGGGATCACGCGGCGTCGAGCGGCTTCACGAACTTGGCCTTGCCCCGCAGCGACCACGGCCCCGCCAGCCCGTGCTCGGCGCAGAACGCGTCGACCGCCCGGGCGACGCCGGGAAATTTCCCGCCCTGGCTGTCGTAATCGTCGGCGATGAACAGGCCGCCGGGGCGCAGGACCGGCCACCACGCCCGCAGGTCGGCCGCCACCGAGGATTCCTCGTGGCCGGCATCGAGGTGGATCACGTCGGCCGACAGCCCGCGCAGGCGCATCAGCTCGGCGGCGTTCACCGAATCGAGCGGGAGCGGCACCACCCGCTCGGCCATGCCCTCGTGCAGGACGTTGGCCAGGAAGGTGCGGTAGAGGCTCGGATAGCCGTGCTCGGGGCTCAGTTCCGCGAACAAGGCCGGGTCGGCCCAGTGGTCGACGGCACCGAGCCAGGTATCGACCGCGATCACCGTGCCGGACACGGCGTGCTCGGCCATCGTCCTCGCGAGGTAGAGCACGCTCGCCCCCTTCCAGGCGCCGATCTCGACGACGGTGCCGGGCCGCCACTCGCGTACCGCCTCCTCCAGGTAGGGATGGATGCTGCGCCAGCCCTGGAGGTCGAGGGCGCGCAGGGACTCGGGCGGGTTCGCGAAGGGATCGCGGCCGTGCCACAGCGCGTCGATGAGGGTCTGGCGGGTCATGGTGCGGCTCGGGATGCGGGGAACGGGGAAGACGCGTCGCCGGCGCGGAGTGCCGCGTAGAGCGCCTCGCAACGGTCGAGCCAGCGCTCGCGGGTGAACAGGCGCAGCACCCGCTCGCGCGGGATCTCTCGCGGGATGGCGAGCGCCGCCGGGATCGCCCCGGCCAGCGCCACGGCGTCCTCGGACGCGACCAGGCACCCGCCCTCGCCGACGACCTCCCGGGCCGCGCCGCGGGCAAAGCCCGCCACGGGCAGGCCGCAGGCCATCGCCTCGATCGCCGCGAGCCCGAACGGCTCGTCCCAGCACGGGGTGAACAGGAACAAAGAGGCGCGGGCCAATTCGGCGGCGAGTGCCGATCCGGCGAGATGGCCGCCGTAGCGGATCGACCCTCCGAGGAGCGGGCGGATCGCCGTCTCCCAGTAATCCGGCTCCTCGATCGGGCCGAACAGGGTCAGGGGCAGGCCGGCGCTCCTCGCTGCCGCGATCGCGTGGTGGGCGCCCTTCACGGGCGTCAGGCGCCCGCTCCACGCGGCGCTGCCGTCCCCCTCCGCGCCGAAGGGCCAGGCGGCGGGATCGATGCCGTTGGGCAGGACGGACGCCTCGGGCGGGGCGCCGTCCGGCCACCAGGCGGCGAGGTGGGCGGCCGAGGTCGCGGTGAGGCGGTGATGCGGCGACGGGCTGTCGTGCACGAACCAGCGGAGCGCGTCGTAGGGCGGCGCGTGCAGGGAGGTGAGCGTCGGGACGGTGTCCGTGCGCCGCCGTTCCAGCGGCAGCCGGCTGAGCGAGTTGTTGTGCACCACGTCGAAGCCGCCGGCGCCGATCCGGTCGAGGGCCGCCGCGTAGGCGGCGTCGACATGGGCGCGCAGCCCGGCATCGCCCCGGTGCTCGAGGCCCGGGAAGCTCTTCTCGTGGTGGACCGGGCTCACCGGGTCGAGGGAAAAGCGCGGGTCGCTGTCGCCGGTGGCGAACAGCACCACGTCGTGGCCCCGCGCGGTCAGCCCCTCGGCGAGGTGCCAGCAATAGGCTTCGAGCCCGCCCGCGAAGGGCGGCGCGATCGGGTGGCGCAGATGGGCGAGGAGCGCGATCCTCACGCAGGCACCGCGTCCTGCACCGGCTCCTCGCGGGCCTCGATGGCGCGGATGACGGAAGCGGAATTGGTGTAGGGCTGGTGGCCCTGCTGGCCGGTGAGCGCGAGGTCGCCGGCATCCGGGCGGCGCAGGATGCGGATCGGCCGGTCGGGGGTGTCGTCGATGAGCCCCATCACCCGGAAGGCGTGGAGCCAGTGCCCCATGGTGCGGTAGCCCCACTTGGCCTCGAACAATTCGGCGTTGCGCACCACGCTGTCGAGATGATGGACCGGCGGCATGTGGTGGGGGTGGTACTGGTGATAGGCGAGCCCGCCCTTCATCCAGGCGATCGGCAGGCCGCGCTGGTCGAGGGCCTTGCCGAAATCGGTGTCCTCGCCGCCATAGCCGGTATAGCGCTCGTCGAAGCCGCCGGTGGCCAGGAAGGTGGCGCGGCGGATCGCGAAGTTGAGCGACCAGAAGCAGCGGTAGTCGCGGCAGATCTCGAGTCCCGAGGCCGGCGGCCCCCGGCGGTCGGAGTGCTTTTCCGCGACTCCGGCCAGGCCCTCGTAGGTCCAGGCGCCGAGGGTTGCGGCCTCGGGCAGGTGCAGCACCTCGCCCATCAGCAGGCCGTCGAGGGTGGCGAGCCCCTGCGCGTAGTCGGCGACGAGGTCGGGCGCGGGGATGCAGTCGACGTCGAGGAAGACCACGGCGTCGCCGGTGGCGGCCGCGACGCCGCGGTTGCGCGCGGCGGCGAGCGGCAGCGCCTCGCCCGGCACCCGGATCTGGCGCACGGGCACCGACGACGCGGGCAGGTCGTAGAGGTCGTCCTGCATCACCGCGACGATGAACTCGACGGGGGCTTGCGTCTGGCGCTCCAGGCCACGCAGGACGTTGGCGAGATGCGCCGGCCGGCCCTTGGCCAGGGTCACGACGGAAACGGTGGACATGCGGGCTCCGGGCTCCGGCAAGGGGGGATCGGACGGGTTTTAGCCGGCCGCGACGACGCGCAGCGGGGCGGCGGCCTGCGGGGGCTCGGCGGCGCCCTGCCAGAGCGCGTCGGTCAGCCCCTCGAGCCAGCCGGCGGCGCGGGCGGCGGCGTCCGGCGCGTAGAGGCTCCGCAACGCCGTCCCGTCGAGGGCGCGGGCCCGGGCGAGGAGGTCGCGCCAGCCCTGGAGGTCGCCGGGCCAGACAGGCGCCTGGACGGCGGCGCCGAGGCGCACCAGGACTTCCGCCTTGCGGGTCTGTTCGCCGAAATAGCGCCATTCCGGCATCACGATCAGGCGGCCGCCGACGCGGGCGACCTCGTGCACCGTGTTGTCGCCGGCCGAGGCCACCACGATGTCGGCCGCCGCCAGGTAGTCGGTGACGGACGGCACCCAGCCGAGCTCGCGCAGGTTCGAGAAATCGGTCTCGTGGCCCTCGCGGTGGGTCGGCCCGAGGGTCAGCCACAGGGCGTCGGGGGCGGCACGCGCCGCGACCGTGAGGGGCGCGTAGGGCGTGCCGCTGCCCCCGCCGCCGGTCACCGCCACGACGATCTCGCGGTCGGGATCGAGGCCGAGCCGCGCCCGCGCCTCGGCCCGGTCCGGCACCCGGTCGACGCTGGTGCACAGCCCGCCGCTGTAGAAAGTCTTGGCGCGCAAGTGCGCCGGGTAGTCGTCCTGCTCCATCCGGGGATCGAACGGCGCCAGCATCCCGACGCAGGCCTCGTAGGACCCGACATGGCCGATATCCTGGCGGTCGCCGTGCATCCGGATCTGCACCGCCGGCACGCTGGCGATGCGCGACAAAAGCGCGATCTCCGCCGAGACGTCGACGACGAACAGGCCGATCCCGCGCTCGTCGAGGTGGTCGAGGATCTGGCGCATCGTCCGGCGCATCTCGGCAAGGCCGAGGGGCACGCAATGCATCACCTGCGGCGTCGGCTCGGCGTAGAGGCGCGGGGTCGGCACCGCGGCGCCGATCATGTTCGGCAGGGCGACGATCTCGATGTCGCGAGCGAAGCCGTCGAACAGGTGGGGCCCCGCGGTCAGCACCGAGACCGGGCGGTCGCGGGCGAACTCGGCCGCCACCGCCATCGTGCGGTTGGCGTGCCCCCGTCCCTGGTGGTGGACGAAGAATGCGATCGGCTTCTTCATGGTCTCTCGGTCGTCAGGAGAACAGGGCGTCGGGCCGCGAGGCGGCGGCGATCTCGGATTCGGTCGGCGGGCGCAGCAGGCGGATCGACTCCGCCGCCTCGTCCCAGGCGATCAGCCCGGCGTCGCGGAACTGGCCGAGCCAGTAGGTCATGCACCAGCGCCCGTGCCGGGCCCGGAAGCGGGCCGCGTTGGCGAGGATCGGCGCGAAGTGCTGCAGCGGCGGGACGTGGACCGGGTGGTGCTGGTGATAGGCCCGCGCACCCCCGACCCAGAAGGTCGGCAGGCCGCTGAGCGACAGGCGCGCCGCGAGGTCGGTCTCCTCGCCGCCATAGCCCGCATACGTCTCGTCCATGCCGCCGACCGCGTGCCAGGCCCGCGCCGGCAGGGCGAAGGACAGGCCCCAGAGCTGGCCGGAATCGGGCTCGGGGCGGATCCCCGCCGCCGGCACCGGGGGCCGGGCCGGGTGGACGCGGCCGAGCCGGTCGAGGGTCGCGTCGTCGGGCGCGGCGGAGGCAGCCGGCAGGCCGCCGGGCGGCAGGTACAGGACCTCGCCGAGGAACAGCCCGTCGGCCCGCGCCGCCGCAGCCGCATAGGCGGCGACGAGGCCGCGGCTCGGGATGCAGTCGACGTCGAGGAAGACCAGGAGGTCGCCGCAGGCCGCCTCCGCCGCCCGGTTGCGGGCGGCGGCGAGCGGCATCGGCTCGCCCGGGACGTGCAGGTGGCGGACCGGGCAGCCGGGATCGGGCAGGTCCGGCTCGGCCTCGGGCTGCATCCAGGCGATGACGAGCTCGCGCGGAGGGGCCGTCTGGCGGGCGAGCCCGCGCATCAGGTGGCGCAGCCGGTCGGCCCGGCCGCGCACCAGGGTGAGCACGCTCACCGCGCCGGGTTCAGCCGGCATGGGCTTCGAGGACCTGGGACGCGAGCACCCGGCGGAAATGGCCCACGCCCTCGATGATGCCGCGGGCATGCGAGGCGCGGGCGACGTAGGAATGCTGGAGCGCCGCGTGGCCGGCGAGGTCGTCGGAATAGTTCGCCACGATGATCGCTTGCGCGCGGGCGCGCAGCATCTCGACGTCGTTGCCCGAATCCCCGGCGACGAACACCGCCCGCTCGGGCAGGCGGTAGAGCGCGCGGACGTGATCGACCGCGGTGCCCTTCGAGGCCCGCTCCGGCAGGACGTCGAGGTAGCGGCCGTGGCTGTGGATCACGCTCGCGCGCAACCCCGCCCGGGCGAGCCGGGCGCGGACCCGGGCCGCCGCCGCGGCGTCGCCGAAATAGCTTAGCTTGAACGCGCGCTGCTCCAGCGGGCCTTGCGGGGCGAGCCCGTCGAGGCCGTCGAGCGCGGCCCGCATCGCCTCCCGCTTCCAGCCGGCCGCGACGGTCTCGCGCCAGGCCGCGTCGGCCGTGTAGGTCACGCCGTTCGCGTCGAGATGGTAGATCTCGGAGCCGACCGAGGTGATCATCACCTGCGGTCGCGGGCTGTCCTGCTGCTCCAGGATCGCCATCGCGCTGTGGAACGAGCGCCCGGTCGCGACCCCGAAGGCGAGCGCGGCCTGCCGGCTGCGCCAGCGGCGGAAGGTGCTCAAGCCGGCCCGGCAGCCGACGAGCGTGTTGTCGATGTCGCTGATCAGGAGCTGGCGCGGCGCCCGCATCGGCGGCACGGGGGCGTGCAGCGCCCGCAGCAGGGCGTGGTAGCGCGCGGCGTGCCGGTCCCAGTCGTAGGCCGCCGCCGCCCGCGCCCCGCCGGCGACGCAAGCCGCGTAGAAGGCCGGATCGTCGAGGATGCGCAGGGCCGCCGCCGCGATGGCGTCGGGCTGGCGCGGATCGACCAGGATCCCGTTGCCGCAGGTCTCGACAATGTCGTTGGGCCCGCCGCTGTCGGTGGCGACGAGGGGCAGTCCGGCGGCGGAGGCCTCGAGCAGCGTCAGCCCGAACGGCTCGTTCAGCGCCGGGTTGACGAACAGGCCGCCGCGCACGCGGGCATGGGCGTAGAGCGCCGGCACGTCCTCGGGCCGGTGGGTCTTGGGATAGGCGATCCGGCCGTAGAGATCGTAGCGGTCGATCAGCACCAAGAGGTCGCGCATCGTCGCGGCCATGTCGCCGTCGAGCGCATCGATGTCCTGGCGGGTGCCCGCGACCAGGACGAGGTTCGCCCGCGCCTGCAATTCCGCGCTCTCGCCGTAGGCCCGCACCAGGGCCGCGAGGTTCTTGCGCGCCACCGGGCGGGCGAGCGCCAGCAGCACCGGTTTCCCGGGCTCGTGCAGGAAGCGCGCGAGCGTGGCGTCGACCCGCGGGTCGGGCCGGCTGTCGGCGAAGCGGGCGAGGTCGCTGCCCGGCGGCAGCACCCGGATCCGGCCGGGATCGTAGGCGTCGTAGCCGGCGTACTGCACCTCCGCCTCGTCGCGCGAGGAGGCGACGACGAGGCTCGCGCGGGCGAGCGCCCGCTCCTCGGTGGCGATCCGGCGGGCGAGGTCGGGACGGTTCTCGGCCCCCTCCCCCAGCGTCGCCGCCTTGACCCGCCCGAGGGAATGGGCGGTGAACACGAACGGGATGCCGAGGCGCTCCTCGACGATCGCCGCCACCGCGGCGGCATCGGCGTAATGGGCGTGGAGAAGGTCGGGCGCGCGCGCCTGCGCGCCGATCCAGGCGATCAGGTTCTCGGCGAGGCTTGCCACCTCCGCGTGCATCTCCTCCTTGGTCCGGTAACCCGGGGACGCGCTCGCCAGCCGCACGAGCGCGACCTTGTCGCCGAGACGCTCTTCGGGCACGGCGTAATCGGGTCCGGGCGGACCGTCGAAACGCCGCGTCGCCACCACGATCCGGTCGATTCCGGGATCCTGGGCCGAGGCGGCGACGAGATCGAGCAGGTAGCGGATATGGCCGCCGGTATCGGCGGTGAGCCCGTAGACGACATCCCGACCGCGCAGGCAGCCCTGCAGGGCGACGTGCAGAACGAACATCACGCCGCTGCCGCAGCAGAGGCGCCGCAAAGACAGGACGGTTCGCGTGAGGTATCTTTCGTGATCGAAGCCACCCAAAGCATCCGTGTCGCCCAAGTCGCTCCGAACATCTTTCCCATCCCCCCGGAGCATCACGGCGGCACGGAACGGGTCATCCACGACCTCAGCACGGCGCTGCGAAGCTTGGGGGTGGAGGTAACGCTGTTCGCCCCGTCGGACAGTGCGACACACTTACCCCGTATCGGTAATTATCCGAGCCTCGCGGCCCTGGAGCGGCGCCACGGCACGGTCGCGCCCGGGGTGCCGGCGGCGCTCGACGCGCTGCAGCTCGAGGCCCTGCGCCAGCACCTCGACGCCTTCGACATCGTCCATTGCCACGGCGAGTTCGCCCATGCGGCGCTGCTCGGCGAGCGCCGTCGCCACAGCCTGACGACGATCCACTGGCGGGTCGACGAGCTCGACCGTGCGTTGTTCTTCCAGGGATTTCCGGATCTGCCGGTCGCGGGTATCTCGACCGCGCAAGCCGCCGGCATCCCGGCGGCGAACCGCGCCGGGGTGGTCCATCACGGCATCGACCGCGACCGCTACGCCGCCTCCCCGGCGCCGGGCCGCCACCTCGCCTTCGTCGGCCGTCTGACCGACCAGAAGCGGCCCGACACCGCGATCCGGGTCGCCCGGGCCGCCGGCCTGCCGATCCGGCTCGGCGGCACGATCGACGTCGGCAATCCGGGTTACTTCGACCGGGAGGTGCGGCCGCTGCTCGGCGAGGACGCGGTCTATCTCGGGCCGGTGGACGACGCGGGCAAGGGCGCGCTCCTGCGCGAGGCGATCGCGCTCCTCTTCCCGATCGACTGGCCGGAGCCGTTCGGCCTCGTGATGATCGAGGCGATGGCCTGCGGCACGCCGGTGATCGCCTGGAACCGCGGCTCGGTGCCGGAGATCGTCGAGGACGGGGTGACGGGCTTCGTCGTCTCCTCCGAGGAGGAAGCCGTCGCGGCGCTCGCCCGGATCGGCACCCTCGACCGGGCGGGGGTGCGCCGCCGCTTCGAGGAGCGGTTCACCGCCGAGCGCATGGCGCGCGACTACCTCGCCCTCTACCGGCGCCTTCTCGGTCGCTGATGCGCACCGCCCTCCTGACCTGGGACTACCCGCCGGCCCCGAGCGGCCTCTCGACCGCCGCCCGGGAGATCGCCGAGAGCCTGGCCGAAGCCGGCGCCGACGTGACGGTGTTCACCCTCGACCGCGCCGGCACCGCGCGGGCCGGCGGCGTCCGGATCGTCGGCCTCGCCCTGAAGCCGGAGGGGGGCCTGGCGCGGCTGCGCCGCTGGGGCTCGCTCGGCCATCTCGCGGCGCCCCTCGCCTTTCGCCGCGCGGTGCTGGCCGCCCGTCGCGAGGCCCCCTTCGACGTCGTCGAGGCGACGAACTGGTACGCCCCGGCCGTGCTGCTCGCCGGGCGCCGCGACCTGCCGCTGGTCACCCGCTCCTCGACGCCGGCCGCCTTCACGCGCGGCCCCGCGCCCAACCTGCGCGACCGCCTCGACGGGGCGAGCGCCGACGCGCTCGAACGGCGCCAGGCGCGGGGCAGCGCCGGCCTCATCGCCAACACCGTCGCGCACGCCGCGGTGATCGACCAGGCCTACCGGCTCTCGGGCGGCCAACCGGCCGCGGTGATCGGGCTGAGCCTGCCGCCGGAGATCGCGGCGGGCGCCCGGGACGCCGCTTATCCCGAGACGCAAGATCCGGTGCGGCTGCTCTTCGTCGGCCGGGCGGAAGCCCGCAAGGGCTTCGACGCGCTCATGGCCGCTCTCGCGATCCTCGCCGACGAGCAGGAGCGGGGCGCCCTGCCGCCGTTCCGGCTCGACCTCGTCGGGGTGCCGCCGGAGGACCTGCCCGCCGACCTCGCCGCCCCGGCCCGCGCCCGGGTCGAGGCCCGCGGCCGGATCGACGCGGCGAGGCTCGACGACGCCTACCGGCACGCCCACGTCGTCCTCGCGCCCTCGCGCTACGAGAGCTTCGGCCTCGTCTACCAGGAGGCGTTGGCGTATGGCCGCCCGGTGGTGGCCTGCGCGCAGGATGCCAGCGCCCGCGCCTTCGTGGGCACGCCCGGGGCGGGGCCGCTCGCCGCGGAGGCGACCGGTCCGGCACTCGCCGACGCCCTGCGGCCGCTCCTGCGCGATCCGGCCCTGCGCCTCGCCTACCGCGCCCGCGCGCTGGCGGCGGCCGGGCGGTTCGACCGGGCGCGCCTGGGGCGCGAGACGCTCGACCTGTACCGCAGGGCGGTCGCGGCGGCGCGGAGCCGGCCTCACGCCCGGTAGGGCCGCAGCAGCGCCTCCTCCTCCTCGAGCCGCCCGCGCCCGGGATCGAGGCTCTCGTAGGCCCGCGAGCGCGCCCGGACATGGGCGAGGCTCAAGCCGTGATCGATCGCCCCGGTGAGGGCGATGAGGCTGCGGGGCCAGCCCCCGTCGAGGACCGGTCGCTCGTGGACGCGGCCGGCATAGCGGGTCGAGGCCCGGTTCAGCCGGTACTGCACGTCCGGGTAGACGTCCGAGAGGATCCCGTCGACCCGGTTGCGCCGGGGCAGCCCGACCGAGACGACGTCTCCGTCCTCGGCCAGCGCGGCGAGCGCGGGCAGCACCCGGCCGAGGGCGGGATCGATCGTTTCGTCGGCGTCGAGCTGCAGCATCCAGGGGTGGCGCGCCAGGTCCTGGAGGGCGTTGCGCTGGGCGGCGAAATCGCCCGAGAGCGGCCGGGTCGCGACCCGCACGGCGCCGTCGGCGAATCCCGGGGCCGCGACCGGGCGGGGCGGCGAGGCCGCGGCGTCGAGGAGCAGGACGACGTCGTCGGTCCAGGCGGCGTGGGGTGCAAGACCGGCCAGCACCGCGTCGCGCTCGGCCACCCGGCAGATCAGCCCGAGGGAGACGGGGCGTCCCGGTCCGGCGGCGAGGTCGTACAGGACGGCCTCGGCGGCGCGCACCGCGTGGGGCTGCAGCAGGGCGGTCCGGTCGTCGGGACCGCGCGGGCGCAGGCCGCGGGCGAGCCGGGTCGCGGCGCTGCGCAGGGTGTAGATGTCGAGGCCGTAGGCGGCGTCCTGATCGGGAACGAAGACTTCCTCGCCGAGGCGCCGGGCGAGGTCGTCCCGGCAGCGGTCCGGGTCCGCGTCCGGCGCCGTCAGCACGCCGCAGGAGCCGCAGGCGATCGGAAAGGCGCGCTCGCGGCCACCCGGATAGGCGAGGCGGCGCGCGCTCGGCGCCAGCATGGCGGCGGCGCAGAGGAAGCAGCGTCGGTCAGGTCCGCTCTCGGCGGTCATCGCGGAGACTCCGGGACGGTCGGGGCTGGTCGCCCCGGGCCGGGCGCCATACTTCCCCGTCCTATCCGCGAAAGCGTGACCGCACGACGGCGCACTTCGCCACCCCGGAACCGTCACCGCCCCATGCCCGCCCCCGATCCCCTCCGCGCCGCGTGGCCGGGTCCGTCCCTGCACGGCGCGGTCGTGGTGGTGGGCAACGCGCCGGGTGTCGACGCCGCCGCGGCGATCGACGCGGGCGCGAGCGTCGTGCGCTTCAACAACGCCGCGGGCTTCGGCGAGCGGGCGGGCTCGCACGTCACCCATCTCGTCCTCGTCAACCGCGGAGGGCAGATGCGCGAGTGGCTGGACGATCCGGGGTTCTGCGACCGCCCGGTCGTGCGCCGGGCCCAGGCCTTCGTCCTGCCCTTCCCGATGCTGCCCGAGGCCCATAACCGTCCCGAGCCGATCTGCTTCACCCGCGAGGCGCTGGCGATGCTGCGTCCCCTCGGCAAGCCGGTCCACATCCTGCCCGAGGAGCTGCACGAGGCGGCGCGGGCCGGCCTCGCGCCGCTCGCGGGCGAGCGGCCGAACCCGAGCACCGGCTTCCTGACCGTGCTCGCCCTCCTCGCCGGGCGCCCCGCCGCGGCGGCCCCGGTCGAGGCGCACGGCTTCGGCTTCGCCGGCTGGCCCGGCCACCCTTGGGCGGCCGAGCGGGCCTGGTGCAGCCGCGCCGCCGCCGCCGGACGGCTGCGCCTGCACCCTCCCCCGACCGACGCGTGAGACCCTCCATGGCGACCCTGATCACCGTCCTCAAGAGCGGCGGCCGCTACGACGCGGCCTGGGTCGAGCGCCTAGCCCGCGGCGTGCGCCGCCACGCGCCCGGGTTCGCCCGGATCCTCTGCCTCACCGACACCCCGCTCGCCCTCGCCCCCCTCGCGGCGATGGGCGTCGAGCCGGTGCGCCTTCGCCACGACTGGCCGGCCTGGTGGGCGAAGATGGAGGCGTTCCGGCCCGACCTCGCGGTCGAGGGCCCGGTGCTGCTGTGCGACCTCGACACCGTGCTCACCGGGCCGGCCGATGCGCTGGCCGCGCCCGGCCTCGCCGCCATGGAGGATTACTTCCACAAGGGGCGGGTCTCCAGCGCGCTCCTGCGCTGGCAGGGCGACAAGCTCGCCTTCCTGTACGAGACCTTCGCGGCCGAGCCGGAACGCTGGATGACCGCCGGCGCCTGCGGCCCGGTCCCCAACGCGGTCCACGGCGACCAGGTCGTCATCGACCACCTGATGCGCCGCCGGGGCCTGCGGCCGGACTTCCTCCAGCACCGCGACCCGCACCTCCTCGACTTCTACGACCCCCGCCGCGACGCGCACGGACCGGTCGTGATCTTCATCGGCGAGGCCAAGCCCGACACCGCCTCCGGCGCGGTGCACGCGGCGTGGACCGGTGCCGGGGGGTGAGGCCGGGCGCGCAGGCCCGAGGGCGCAGGTCACGCGCGAATTCGAAGGAGACCCGCGCCCGGCCTTTCGGGGCGCCGGAGGAGCCGGCCGGCCCGGACCGGAGAGGCGGTCCAGCCCGGCTTTCTGCGGCTCCTCCCTCTACCGCCCGCCCCCGAGCCCGTGGACGTAGACCGCCAGGGACTTGATCGTCGCGGCGTCGAGCCGCCCCTCCCACGTCGGCATCACGCCCTTGCGCCCGCCCTGGATCGTCGCGATCACGTCCCCGGGCGAGGCGCCGTAGAGCCAGACCGCGTCGGTCAGGTTCGGGGCGCCCATCTCCGGGTTGCCCCGGCCCTGCTCGCCGTGGCAGGCGGCGCAGTTCCGGGAAAAGAGCGCGGCGCCGTTCTCGAGGCTCAGGGCCGGCGCGAAGGCCCTGCCGGAGAGCGACAGGACGTAGTTCGCCACGGTCTCGATCTCGTCGCGTTTGAGGAGGCCGTCGCGCCCGAAGGCCGGCATCTCCCCCGCGCGGGCATCGGCGTGGCCCGACCGGATGCCGACCCGGATCGTCTCGGCGATCGCCTCCAGGCTGCCGCCCCAGAGCCAGTCGTCGTCCTGGAGGTTCGGGTAGCCGGTCCGGCCCGTCGCCGCGGTGCCGTGGCAGCCGGCGCAATTGTCGCCGAAGGCCGCCTTGCCGGTGGCGAGCGCGAGGGGCAGCAGCGCCGGATCGGCGGCGATCCGCGTCAGATCCGCGGCGGCGAGCGTCGACTGGCCGAGGGCGGCGCGGGCGGTCCTGGTCGCGGCGACGTCGGCCAGCACCGCGGCGCGGGTCGAGTAGCCCAGGAGGCCCCTGGTGTGGTCGGAGACCAGCGGCCAGGCCGGGTAGAGGATCCAATAGCCGAAGGCCCAGACGATCGTGGCGTAGAGCGAGTACAGCCACCAGCGCGGCAGCGGGTTGTTGTACTCGGCGATGCCGTCCCATTCGTGGCCGGTGGTCTCCGGGCCGGCGGCGGGATTGGAGGACTTCAGGTCGGTCACGAGGCTCACTCCTCGTCGAGGGGCAGGCGGGCGGCGGCGTCGAACCGGCCCTGGTTGCGCGGCCAGAGGGCGTAGAGGCCGACGCCGGCAAACAGCGCCACGAAATAGAGAAGGCCGCTCGTCTGGGCGAAGCGGGAGGCGAGGTCGTAGGTCACGGGCGTCACCTCAGGTTGCTGCGGTCGTCGTAGAGCTTGAAGTCGACCATCGTGCCGAGCACCTGGAGGTAGGCCACCAGCGCGTCGAGCTCGGTCGGGCGGCCCTTCTCGCCGGGGGCGTGCGCGACGGCGCCGGGGTAGCGCTGCGCGAAGCCCGCATCCGCGCCGTCGGGGTCGAGCTGGGCGGTGAGGTCGCTGTCCGCCCGCAGGATCATGTCGCGGCTGTAGGGCACGCCGAGCCGGGCATTCGCCGTCAGGTCGTCGGCGATGGCCTCGGCGTCGAGGGGCCGGTCGAGGAACGGATAGGCCGGCATGATCGAGCCGGGAACGACGGCACGCGGGTCCTTGAGGTGCTCGCGGTGCCAGGCGTCGGAATACTTCCCCCCGACCCGGGCGAGGTCGGGCCCGGTGCGCTTCGAGCCCCACTGGAAGGGGTGGTCGTACAGCGATTCCGCGGCGAGCGAGAAATGGCCGTAGCGCTCGACCTCGTCGCGCATCGGGCGCACCATCTGGCTGTGGCAGAGGTAGCAGCCCTCGCGCACGTAGACGTTGCGGCCGGCAAGCTCGAGCGGCGTGTAGGGCCGTACCCCTTCCACCGCCTCGATGGTGCTCTTCAGGTAGAACAGCGGCACGATCTCGATCAGGCCGCCGATGGCGACGACGATCAGGATGCCGATGAGCAGCAGGATCGAGTTCCTCTCGAAGAACTCATGCCTCTTCCAGAGGCCGGGCTGGGCGATGGCCATGGCCGGAATCTCTCGCGTGTGACGGAAGGAACGGGGCCCGCCGGCGGGCGGGCCCGATGGATCGCTCGTCGGACTACGCGGCCGGGACGAGGGCGCCGGGGGCGGCGGGCGCGGGATTGGGCGCGTTCGCCTCGCGGCCCAGGATCGTCATGGCGAGGTTGTAGGCCATGATCAGCGCGCCGATCAGGAACAGGACGCCGCCGAGCGCCCGCACCAGGTAGTAGGGCCGCATCGCCTCGACGGTCTCGACGAAGGAGTATTCGAGGAAGCCGAAGTCGTTATAGGCGCGCCACATCAGGCCCTGCATGATCCCGGCGACCCACATCGCCGTAATGTAGAGGACGATGCCGAGCGTCGAGACCCAGAAGTGCCACTCGACGAGGCGCAGCGAATAGACCTCGCGCCGGTTCCACAGCCACGGCACCAGGCAGTAGAGCGCGCCGAACGACACGTAGGCGACCCAGCCCAGCGCCCCGGAATGGACGTGGCCGATGGTCCAGTCGGTGTAGTGGCTGAGCGCGTTGACGGCCTTGATCGACATCATCGGGCCCTCGAAGGTCGCCATGCCGTAGAAGGCGAGCGAGACGACCATCAGGCGCAGGATCGGATCGGTGCGCAGCTTGTCCCAGGCGCCGGACAGCGTCATCAGGCCGTTGATCATCCCGCCCCAGGACGGCATCCACAGCATGATCGAGAAGGTCATGCCGAGGGTCTGCGCCCAGTCCGGCAGCGCCGTGTAGTGCAGGTGGTGCGGGCCGGCCCAGATGTACATGAAGATCAGGGCCCAGAAGTGGATGATGGAGAGCCGGTAGGAATACACCGGCCGCTCCGCCCGCTTCGGGATGAAGTAGTACATGATGGCGAGGAAGCCGGCGGTGAGGAAGAAGCCGACGGCGTTGTGGCCGTACCACCATTGCACCAGCGCGTCCTGCACGCCGGAGAAGATCGGGTAGGACTTCGAGCCGAACACGCTCACCGGGAGCGCGAGGTTGTTCACCACGTGCAGCATCGCGATGGTGACGATGAAGGCGAGGTAGAACCAGTTCGCCACGAAGATGTGCGGCTCGCGCCGCTTCGCCAGGGTGGCGAGGAACACCGCGAGGTAGACGACCCAGACGATGGTCAGCCAGAGGTCGGCGTACCATTCCGGCTCGGCGTATTCCTTCGACTGGGTGACGCCCATCAGGTAGCCGGTGCCGGCGACCACGATGAACAGGTTGTAGCCGAGCACCACGAACCACGGGGCGAGATCGCCCGCGAGCCGCGCCCGGCAGGTCCGCTGCACCACGTAGAGCGAGGTCGCGATCAGGACGTTGCCGCCGAAGGCGAAGATCACCGCCGAGGTGTGGAGCGGGCGCAGCCGCCCGAACGTGGTGTATTCGAGCCCGAGGTTGAGCGCGGGCGCCCAGAGCTGGAAGGCGATGATGCAGCCGACCAGGAACCCGGCGATGCCCCAGCCCATCGAGGCGACCGCGGCGACCTTGATCGGGCCGAGGTTGTAGTTGGGCTTTCCCCCGATCTCCTGGGGGACCGGCTCGGGGTCGCGGGCGGCGTAACGGCGCAGGATCGCCACGATGCCGGCGACCGCCGCCAGCGAGAACAGCCCGGCATGGAATCCGTAGGCGGGATCGACGGCCTTCGCCGAGGCGACGAGGCACAGGAGCGCGCCGAGGCCGAAGGCGGCGCACAGGCCGGCCTCCCCCTCGGTCATGTATTTGGGTGCGGGTAGGGCGGGCATGGCGGGATTCGGCTGGCTCCACGCACGGGTTGCGTGATCGCCCCGTTAGGTCACGGGCCTTCCGGCCGAGCCTTGATCTGCCTCAAGCCGGCCCCGGCCGCACCGGGGGATGACCGTGACGACGCACGCCGCGGCGGGCGGGGTTGATCCACCGCAAGGCGCCGGGCCCGCGACCTTGCGAGCCTTCGCCCGACCCGTTTCCGGAGCGATCCCCGCCATGGTCTCGCCTGCCACGATCACGCCCGACCTGATCGACCGCCTCGGCGGCGAGCGCGTGCCGCGCTACACGAGCTACCCGACCGCGCCGCACTTCACCGCCGCGGTCGGCCCCGCCGCGACCGGCCGATGGCTCGGGGAGGTGGAGGCGGGCGAGGCGGTCTCGGCCTATCTCCACGTCCCGTTCTGCGCCGAGCTCTGCCTCTATTGCGGCTGCCACACCAGGGTCGTGCGCCGCTACGCGCCGGTGGAGGCCTACGTCGCCGCGCTCGTCCGGGAGATCGATCTCGTCGCGGAGCGCGTCGCCGGCCGGCCGGTCCTGCGCCACCTGCACTGGGGCGGGGGCACCCCGACGATGCTGCGCGGCTCGGACTTGCGCCGGCTGATGGCGCGCCTGCGCGAGGTCTTCACGGTCGCGCCCGACATCGAGATCGCGGTCGAGATCGACCCGCGCACGCTGACCCCGGCCGACGTCGAGACCCTGGCGGCGATCGGCGTCACCCGGGCGAGCCTCGGGGTGCAGAGCCTCGACCCGCAGGTCCAGCGGGCGATCCGCCGCGAGCAATCGGTGGCGGAGACCGCCCGGGCCGTCGACTGGCTGCGCTTCTCCGGCATCGAGGCGGTGAACGTCGACCTGATGATCGGGCTGCCGCACCAGAGCGTCGCCAACGTCGTGGCGACGGTGGACCACGTACTGGCGCTCGGGCCCGACCGGGTCGCGGTGTTCGGCTACGGGCACGTGCCCTGGATGAAGCCGCACCAGCGCGCCCTGCCGGAGACCGCCCTGCCCGGCCCGCACGAGCGTCACGCCCAGTTCGAGGCGGCGGCCGCGCGCCTCGTGCGCGCCGGCTACGTGCGGATCGGCCTCGACCACTTCGCCGCGCCCGACGACTCCCTTGCCCGCGCCGCGGCGACCGGGGCCCTGCGCCGGAACTTCCAGGGCTACACCACCGACGGGACCCGCACGCTCCTCGGCTTCGGCGCCTCGGCGATCTCCAGCCTGCCCGGCGGCTACGCCCAGTCGATCGCCGACATCGCGGCCTACGCCGAGGCCGTCGCCCGCGGGGAGCTGCCGACCGCCCGCGGCCTCGCGCTGACCCCGGAGGACCGCCTGCGCCGCGACGTGATCGAGCGCCTGATGTGCGATCTCGCCGTCGACCTCGACGAGGTCTGCGGCCGGCACGGCGTCAGCGCGGAAGCTGCCTTCGCGCCGGAACTGGCGCGGCTCGACGCCATGGCCCGCCTCGGCGTCGTCGCACGGTCGGGCCACCGCATCGCGGTGCCGGAGGCGATGCGCGGCCTGCTGCGCTCGGCCAGCGCCGTGTTCGACGCACGGCTCGCCACCGGGGCGGGACAGCACTCGACCAGTCTGTAAGGGCCTGTTCGACTCGATCGGAAGATCTTGTCCTCCTCTCGACCTCATCCCGAGGTCGTGTGCCGGAGGCAAGATCTTCTGTTAATCCGTTGCGTGTGCCGGGCTGGCTCTCGAAACCGAGTTCGCCCGCCACCCCGGATCGCGACTTTTCATTTCGTCCGGCGGGAATCACTACGGGCACCATCGCGGGAGAGGCCGGCCGGGCCGGCCCCTCCCCGTCGGTCAGAAGCCGGCCTGCGTGACGAACTTGGTGTTGAGGTAGGCCTCGATCGCCTCCGAGCCGCCCTCGCTGCCGTAGCCCGAATCCTTGACGCCGCCGAAGGGCGTTTCCGGCAGGGCGATGCCGTGGTGGTTGATCGACATCATGCCGCTCTCGACCCGGGTGGCGAGCTTGGTCGCGGTCTCGGCCGAGCGGGTATAGGCGTAGGCGGCGAGACCATAGGGAAGACGGTTGGCCTCCGTGAAGGCCTCCTCGTCGTCCGAGAAGCGCTGGATCGCGGCGATCGGCCCGAACGGCTCCTCGTTCATGATCCGGGCGTCGAGCGGCACGTCGGTGAAGACCGTGGGCTCGAAGAAGTTGCCCTGGTTGCCGATGCGCTTGCCGCCGGTGCGCAAGGTGGCGCCCTTCTGCTCGGCATCGGCCACGAAGGCCTCCATCGCCTCGATGCGGCGGCCATGGGCGAGCGGGCCCATCTTGACGCCGTCCTCCAGGCCGTTGCCGACCTTGAGGCCCTGGGACAGGCCGACGAAGCCGTCGACGAAGGCGTCGAACACCGAATCGTGGACGAGGAAGCGGGTCGGCGCGACGCAGACCTGGCCGGCATTGCGGAACTTGTTGGCGCCGAGCACCTGCACGGCCTTCTGCACGTCGGCGTCGCGGAAGACGATCGCCGGGGCGTGGCCGCCGAGCTCCATCGTGGCGCGCTTCATGTGCTGGCCGGCGAGCGCGGCGAGTTCCTTGCCGATCGCGGTCGAGCCCGTGAAGGTGATCTTGCGGATCACCGGGTGCGGGATGAGGTAGGACGAGATCGTCGCCGGATCGCCGAAGACGAGGCCGAGCACGTCGCCCGGCACGCCGGCGTCGAGCAGGGCCTGGATCAGCGCGGTGCAGCTCGCCGGCGTGTCCTCGGGGCCCTTGAGGATCACCGAGCAGCCGGTGCAGAGCGCCGCCGAGACCTTGCGCACCGCCTGGTTGATCGGGAAGTTCCACGGCGTGAAGGCGGCGACGGGGCCGACCGGCTCGCGGATCACGAGCTGCATCACGCCCTCGGCGCGGGGCGGGATCACCCGGCCGTAGGCGCGCCGGCCCTCTTCCGCGAACCAGTCCATGGTGTCGGCGCCGCCGAGCACCTCCATCTTGGCCTCCGCCACCGGCTTGCCCTGCTCGAGGGTCATGATCCGGGCGATCTCGTCGGCGCGTTCGCGCATCAGGTTGGCGGCCTTGCGCAGCACCTTGCTGCGCTCGAAGGCCGAGACCTTGCGCCAGGCCTGAAAGCCGCGCTCGGCCGCCGCGAGGGCCTGGTCGAGGTCGTCCCGGGTCGCGACGGCGAGCTGGCTCAGGGTCTCGCCGGTCGCCGGGTTGAGGATCGGCAGCGTCTGGCCGCCGCTGCCGGCGCGCCACTCGCCAGCGATGTGGAGCTTCACGTCTGGGAACATCGGGCCTCGTCCTCGTACCGGAGGGGATCGTCCCGAACTTAAGGCAGCGCTCCCAAAACAGACAGGCGGCGCGGCGCAAGGCCCCGTGCCGGGATCCGCCTTGTCGCCCGCGCCGGTACCTGACAGACTTCCCGTCTTGCGATCGAAGGCCGGCCGGTCAGCGTGCGCCGACCGCGCGGGCGATGTCCTCGAAGCGCTTGTGGGTCTCGTCGATCTGGCCGGAGACGCTCCGGCGGAGACAGGCCGCGTCGCCCACGCCCTGGACGACGAAGCCGGCCCCGGCCCGGCCGCGGCAGTCGAGGTAGTGCGGCAGCACGAAGGCGACGACCAGCACCAGGGCGGGAACCGCGAGCGTCAGCGCGAGCCTGACCGGCCAGGGCAAGCGGGCGCGCCCCCGCCCGCCCCGAGCCGTCGAGACGACGATGCGGATGTCGACCGGGTCCCGGCCGGACCCGCGGTCGATCCGCTCGATGCGATCGCGCGGGGCCTTGCCGCCCCGGTTCGTGCCCGGCATCCCGGTCTCCCGGCCGCGCGGGGCCGTTGCGTGAGGGGCGGATTCTGGTCCCGTGCGCCGGAAGCGTGCGGCTTTCGCGGCACGCTTCGGTTCACAGCATGACGTGCAGGCCGAAGGTCTCGGGCCGGAACGGCAGCCGGAAGGTGACGGCGAACCCGTTCTCGAGGTGGCGCACCACGGTGGCGCGGCGCTTGCCGATGGTGACCGCCTCGCCCACGGCCGGCCGGTCGGGGACCGAGATCGCCGCGCCGGTCATCGACAGATCGATGATCGTCCCGGGCTGGACCCGGCCGTCGGCGCCGCGCACCTCGACGGTGCGGACGGTCGGCACGATGCGCGGGTCGCTGCGCTGGTCGCTCCGTCCGCTCGTCAGGCCGGCGAGCCAGTCCAGGCGGGCGGCGAAGCGGGCCCGTCGCTCCGGCCCGACATCGACCGCGAGGGTGAAGCCGTCCGGGTTGATCGCCCGGATGGCACCGGCCACCGGGCCGACGTCGTCGAGGTAGAGCGTGACCGGATCGCCCAGGAGGCCGCTTTCCGGCGCCAGCACCTCGATGGCCGCGAGGGACAGGCTGCGGGTCTCGCAGGCATGCTCCGCCCCGCCCGGCAGGAGGTAGCGGCCGCCGACCCGGATCTGGATCGGCCGGGCACCCGGTTCCGGTTCAAGCTGGCTCTGCAACTTCAAGGCGTCCGCCACGATCGTTCAAGTGAGCGGTAGTTGTGTCGCCCGAGGGTCGTTCGACCGCAAGGGCGTACGCTGCCGCTGGCCCACCTTCTCCGATGAGGCTTAATGCCCGGTGCACGCGACACGAACGGACACGGTTCGGCGCCCGGTTCGCGGGTGCCGGAAAGATTTTATTCCGCCGCGAACAGGCCGGCGGGCTCCTGCGCCGATCCCTTCGGGTCGCCCGGGGCGGTCTCGCAGCCCAGCGCCGGCAGCGCGACGACGCGGTTGCCGCGGAAATCGGTGCGGCACACCGCGGCGCCGCGGCTCTCGACATAGGCGAGCAGCCGCCGCGCCCGGCCGGGCGAGCGCGAGCCGATGGCGCGGGCCAGCGCGTCGTCGGACGGGCACGGGGCGCCGGCCCGGGCGGCGCGGGCGAGCAGAAGGAAGAGGCCCTGGACCTCCTCGGGCAGGCCGGCGCAGGCTGCCATCACGGCCTCCGCCTCGTCGCCCTCGGCGGCCTCGCCGTCGACCCCGGCCCGCGCGATGGCGAGGCGGCGGCGGAAGCGGCCGAGATCGAGGGGCTCGCCCGGCAGCCGGCGCATGCGGCAGCGGACGAGGAAGTCCTGGTAGAGCACCGCGATCGGGTGATGGGACCCGTCCGGGTCGGCGGCGATCTCGCGCAGGATCTCGGCGAGCGCGGCGTCCCGCTCGGCTTCGCTCATGCTCGGCGGCGCCTCGACGGGCTCGGGCGGCCGGTACTGGGCGAGCTGCTGAAGGAGGTCGGTCGGCGTCGCCCGCGGCGCGGGGGCCGGGCGCGGCGCGGGCATCCACGTCACCTCGTCCTCGGAAGGCGTCAGGATCAGGTCGCGCAGGGAATCGCCGGCGGCCGGGCTCGGCAGCGGCACGAGCTTGGGGCTCGACGAGCGGGCCGAGGTCGCGACCGGCCCGATGGCGATCGGCAGCGGGCGCTTCGAGAGGGCGGGCCCCAGCGCGATGAAGTGGCCGCGCTCCAGGTCGCGAAAGCTCTCGGCCTGGCGCCGCTCCAGGCCCAGAAGGTCGGCGGCCCGCGCCATGTCGATGTCGAGGAAGGTGCGGCCCATCAGGAAGTTCGACGCTTCCGCCGCCACGTTCTTGGCGAGCTTTGCGAGGCGCTGGGTCGCGATGATGCCGGCGAGCCCGCGCTTGCGGCCGCGGCACATCAGGTTGGTCATCGCCCCGAGCGAGGCCTTGCGGGCCTCGTCCGAGACTTCGCCGGCGGCGGCAGGCGCGAAGAGCTGCGCCTCGTCCACCACCACGAGCACCGGGTACCAGTGGTCGCGCTCGGCCTCGAACAACCCGCCCAGGAAGGCGGCGGCGGCGCGCATCTGCGCCTCGACGTCGAGGTTCTCGAGCGTCAGCACCACCGAGACCCGGTGCGCCCGCACCCGCGCGGCGATGCGCTGGAGGTCGGCCTCGCCGTGGTCCCCCTCGACGACGACGTGGCCGTGGGCGTCCGCCAGGGTGACGAAGTCGCCCTCGGGATCGATCACCACCTGCTGGACGTGCGGCGCGCTCTGCTCGAGCAGCCGGCGCAGCAGGTGCGACTTGCCCGAGCCGGAGTTGCCCTGGACGAGCAGGCGCGTCGCCAGCAATTCCTCCAGGTCGAGGGCGGCCGGCCGGCCGCCGCTCGCCACCCCCATCTCGACGCTGATCGTCATCTCGGCTCCCTGCAACGGCCACGACTCGTAACACGGCCGGGACCGCCCCGATCCGCGCCGGGCCGCGGGGTCCACAGGGAGTTGGCGGAAGGCCTTTCGGTGAGCCCTCGCGGGCGGGCGTCAGCCCGAGGCGAGCGCCCGCGACCCCTCGCCCAGGCGCTCGATCATCCGGCGGCGCCACGCCTCCACCGGATCGTCTGGCTCGAGCAGATCGGGCCCGCCGACGCCGCGGGCCCACAGGAAGGCCCCCATCACCGCGTGGTCGGCGTAGAGCGGGGCGTCGCCGCCGAGGAAGAGCTGGGCGCGCAGCACGGCGCGGACCGGCGCGAGGGTCTTTCGCAGGACGGCGAGCTGGGCCTCGGGATCGGGACAGACCGCCTCGAGCGGCTTGCCGAAGCGGGCCTCGCGGCTCCTGCGGAAATAGGCCCGGTCGTCGTCGTCGAGGTGGCGGTGGATGGGCAGGAGGAGGAGCGGCACCAGGGCGAGGTGCAGCACCTGGTCGGTCCAGGCGACGTGGAAGCGGGTCAGCGCCTGCCCCGCCGCGCCGCCGAACAGCGAGGGACGATCCGGGTAGGCCGCATCGAGGTGGGCGGCGATGACCGAGGATTCGGCGATCGGACGCCCGTCCTCGATCAGCACCGGCACCTTGTCCGAGCCCGAGAAGGCCAGCGCCTCGGTCTCGGTGAAGCGCCACGGCCGGCCCTCGAAGGCGAGGCCCTTGTGCTCCAGGGCGAGGCGGATGCGCCAGCAGAACGGGCTGAAGCGCCGGTCCGGGTCGGCGGCGGCGAGTTCGTAGAGCACGCGGGACACGAGGCGTTCCTCCGGCGGCGCCCCGGTGAGCCGGGCGCCTTGGCCGGGCGGATCATGGCGGCGGGCGGCCCGGGCGGCAACGCGGGAACGCCCCCTGGGGACGGACCGGACGACGCAACCCGTCACGGCGGGCGCGATCCCGCCTCGCGAGAGGCAGGGTCGTCCAGGACGGGATGTGGCGCGCCTCCCCTCCCCCCGTGCGGGAGAGAAGATCCCGCGCTCGATTTTTCAGAGTGTTTTCACCCGGCCGCTCTCGCGGGAGAGCGAGCCGGTCCGCGACGATCCGCCGAACCGGGCACCCTCGCGGGTGCCGGGAAACGAAATTTCCGCAATGCCTGCCGTGAGAGAAATCCTGTCCCGTCTCGCCGCCGAGTTTGGATTTCCCGTTCATTGACGACAGAACCGGGGGATGAGAGCTTTCGACATCATCCGACGAGCCGGCAACGACTGCTGTACGCCTCGGATGATCTCTGCGGGAGTTTGTTCGATGCATCCGACACGCCGCTCCGTCCTCGCGGGGCTGATGACGGCCGGCGCCCTCGCGGCGGGTCCGGCCCGCGCCGCGCAGACCGCGCTCAAGGAATTCCGGATCGGCTACCAGAAGATCGGGCTGATCGTCGTCACGCGCCAGCAGCAGCTGATCGAGACGCAGCTCGCCGATCGCGGCGTCAAGGTGCGCTGGTTCGAGTTCCAGGCCGGCCCGCCGCTCCTCGAGGCGCTCAACGCCGGCAGCATCGATTTCGGCTATACCGGCGACGCGCCGCCGATCTTCTCCCAGGCCGCCGGCGGCAACCTGGTCTATACCGCGGCGGCGGCACCCTCCGGTGAGGGCGAGGCGATCCTGGTGAAGGACGCATCGCCGATCCGCACGGTCGCCGATCTCAAGGGCCGCAAGGTGGCGGTCGGGCGCGGCACCTCCTCGCACAACCTGCTGGTCGCCGCCCTCGAGAAGGCGGGATTGAGCTTCACGGACATCACGCCGGTCTACCTCTCGCCGGCCGATGCGGGCTCGGCCTTCACCGGCGACAGCGTCGACGCCTGGGCGATCTGGGATCCGTACTTCGCCGTCGCGCAGGCGCGCGACAAGACCCGGGTGCTCACCACCTCCGGGCAGACCCTCGACGTGTCCGGCTACTTCCTCGCCAACAAGACCTTCGCGCAGGCCCATCCGGCGGTGGTGAGCGCGGCCCTGCGGGCGCTGGAGCAGGGCGCGGCCTGGGCCGAGGCGCATCGCGATCAGGTGGCGCAGGCGCTCGCCGAGGTCACCGGCATCCCGCTGCCGATCCAGAAGGCCGCCGCCGACCGGACCCAGTTCGCGGTGCGGCCGCTGACCGACCGGATCCTCGACGGCCAGCAGGCCACCGCCGACCGCTTCCATCGCCTCGGCCTGATCCCGCGGGCGATCACCGTGCGCGACGCGGTGTGGGTGGCCCCGCAGCCGTCCTGACCTGCGCGCGGCGCGACCGCCTGGAGATCCGGGATCGTCCGCGATCCCGGCCTGACGGGCTTGCCCGACCATGACCTCGAAGGAGGGCTCCGACGACGTCGCGCCTGCCGGAATCCTCCTTCGAGGTCAGGCGATCGCCCGACACCTCGGGAGGAGGTCGAGATCGGGATGAGAGAGGCGACTCGGGGTCGAACGGTGTCCCGGACGGGCCCTCACATCGCCGAGGCGGCGACGCGCGGCCGCGGGGCCGGGGCCTCGGCCTTCTCGGCCGAGCGGATCGCCTTCCAGGCATTGGGCTGGGTGACGGAGGCGCGAAGCGCCGCGACGTTCTGCGCCGCTTCCGCGGGCCCGAGGTCGCGGGTGAGGATCTGCTCAGCCTCGCCGAAGCGGCCCTGCAGCCCGAGCACCAGGGCGAGGTTCTGGCGCACCCGGGCGTCGGCGCGGGGGTCGGCGCTGGCCTGGCGCAGGGTCGCCTCGGCCTCGGGCAGCCGCTTGGCGAGCGCGTAGGACAGGCCGAGATTCGACATCACGGCCGGCTCGCCCGGGACGATCTTCAGCGCCGCCTCGTAGTAGCGCTGGGCCTGCAGGTGGTCGCCCATCTGGTCGGCCACCGCGCCCTGCGCCGAGAGCACGCGCCAGTCCGGATTGGCCGGCGAGTGGGCGTTGCGCAGCACTTCTGCCGCCTCGGCGAGGCGGCCGACCTCGGCCAGGCTCTTGCCGTAGGCGGAGAGCACCGCCGGATTCTTCGGGTTGCGCAGGGCGGTCTGCTGCAGCACCGCCGCGGCCTGCGAGCCCTGGTCGGTGGCGCGCAGCGCGTGGGCGTAGGCCATGGCGGTGCCGACGTCGCCCGGGTCGCGCTCGTAGCGGGCGGCGAGCCGCCCGACGTCGCGGCGCGCAGTATCGGCGGGCGCGGCGGCGTCGATCGAGCCGGTGGTCAGCGGCTTGCGCGACAGGCACCCCGAGGCCATCAGCGCCACCGCCGCGACGACGGCGAGGCTCCGCAGGGCGTTCGAGCGGACGGGACGGGTCTCGACGGTCGCGGGCATCGGCCACTCCAGGAACGGGCCTGGGATGTGGCAACCCGCTCCCACGGCCCTCGTGACCGTGGTGATAGGTCGTTAACCCTAATCGACCGTTAACGCCGGGGCGTGTCCGAGGGTGTCGCCTTCGGGGCCGGCGGCCGGGTCTCGGCGCCGCCACGATCGGTCCCGGTCCCGTGCCGGCTCGCCGTCACGGCCTCGCCGTCGTGGCGGCTGCCGTCCTCGATGCCGATGGTCTCGCGCCGCTCCAGCGGGTTGATGGGCTTCCTGTCCTCGGTCATGTCGATCTCCTCGTCGGGCGGTTGGGGTCCTGGGTGACGCTGGCGGCCCGCCGGGGTTCCCGGCCTGCGGCGAGGCGACCGGGGCCACGCGCTCCGGCGCCTACCCCGGGGCGCCTGCTCGAAGCGCCTGCCCGAGGTGCATTGCCCGAGGATTGACAACCGTCCCGTCTTGGCTCCCCCTCCGGCCCTCCGCCGTCCGCGTTGAAGGAAGGGATGCCCCCGCGTGACCACGCTCCTGCCCGCGACCGAGACCGCCATCCCGATCCGCTGCGTCGACGCCGCCGGCTGGCCGGCTGCCCTGGCGGCGCTTCCGCCGCTCGCCGCCGCCTTCGCGCGGGCGAGCGGGTTCGAGGCCAAGCCCGGCCGCATCGCCCTGCTGCCGGGGCCGGAGGGCGCGATCGAGAGCGTGCTGTTCGGGGTCGAGGGCGGGGACAAGGGCGACGCCTTCGCGGCCGGGCGCCTGCCCGATGCCCTCCCCGAGGGGACCTACCGGCTCGACGGCTATCCCGGCGATCCGGCGCTGGCGGCGCTCGCCTGGCGGCTGTCGGGCTACCGTTTCGGCCGCTACCGCGAGCGGGCGGCGCCGCAGGCGCGGCTCGCCGCACCTGCGGGCGTCGACGCCGCCGAGATCGACCGCATCGCGGACGCGGTGGCGGCGGGCCGCGACCTCGTCAACACCCCGGCGAACGACCTCGGCCCGGCGGAGGTCGAGGCGGCCGCGCGGGCCCTGGCCGAACGGTTCGGCGCCGCCTGCACGGTGGTGGCGGGCGAGGCGCTGGAGGCGGGCTTTCCGCTCATCGCGGCGGTGGGCCGGGCCTCGCCGCGGGCGCCGCGGCTGATCGACATCGCCTGGGGCGACCCGTCGGCGCCGCGCGTCACCCTCGTCGGCAAGGGCGTGGTGTTCGATACCGGCGGCCTCGACATCAAGCCCTCGGCCGCGATGCTGCTGATGAAGAAGGACATGGCCGGCGCCGCGGTGGCGCTCGCCGCCGCCGAGATGGTGATGGGGGCGGGCCTGCCCGTCCGGCTGCGGGTTCTGGTCCCGACGGTCGAGAACGCGGTCGCGGGCGATGCCTTCCGGCCCGGCGACGTGCTCAAGAGCCGGCGCGGCCTCACCGTCGAGATCGGCAACACCGACGCGGAAGGCCGGCTGATCCTGGCCGACGCCCTCGCGCTCGCCGACGAGGAGGCGCCGGAACTGGTCTTCGACTTCGCCACCCTGACGGGCGCCGCCCGGGTGGCGCTCGGCCCCGACCTGCCGGCCCTGTTCACCGAGGACGACGCCCTGGCGGCGGACCTTTGCGCCACCGGCCTTTCCGTCAACGATCCGGTCTGGCGGATGCCGCTCTGGGCGCCCTATGCCGGCCTGCTCGATTCCAAGGTCGCCGACCTCAACAACGTCTCGGGCGGGCCGTTCGCCGGGGCGGTCACGGCGGCCCTGTTCCTGCGCCGCTTCGCGCCCGCGGCGAAGGCGCATGTCCACCTCGACCTCTACGGCTGGAACCCGAGTGCCAAGCCCGGCCGGCCGGAGGGCGGCGAGGTGCAGACCGCGCGCCTCGTCTACGCCCTCCTGAAGCGCCGCTACGCCGCGCCGAGGGCGGCCCGCTCCGCCTCGTAGGCCTCCCGCACCGGGCCCTTGCCGTAGCGGCGCTCCAGCCGCCGCACGGTGAAGTGGCCGCGGGCGATCGACTGGAAATGGTCCATGAAGGCGGTGTTGACGGCCGCGCCGCCGAGCGCGCCGAGCACCGGCACCGCCTGGGCGGCGAGCTTCTGCGAGACCACGCCGCCGAACCGGGCGCCGACCTGGCCGGCGAACCGCATCAGCGCCGGCGCGCTCTCGTCGAGGAGGCCGCGGCCGGCGGCGTAGCGGGCGGCCTCCGATATCGCCTTGGCGAGCGCCCCGCGCACCGCGAAGTAGCCGCTCTCGGCGGCGTTCCCGGCCGGCGCATCGGCCTGGGCCGGGCCGCGGCCGCCGAGGGCGAAGACCTGCATGCAGGCGAGCGCCGCCTCGGGATCGCCGAGGTCCTCGCCCTCCCGCTGGGCGATCTCGGCGATCGAGCGCAGCATCAGGGTGGTGGAGAGCGGCAGCTCGACGGCGAGCGTGGTGAGCCCGAAGGCACCCCCGACGGCGCCCGACAAGGCCGCCAGCGCCTTGTGGCCGCGGTCGCCGGGCGGGAAGCGGCCGATGAGGTCGATTGCCCGGTCGCGCCAGGACGGCGACCAGGACGGCTGGATGTCGGGCCCGAGGGGTGCCAGCGCCGCGGCGTCGGGGTCCGCCGCGGTCGCGGCGGATTTCGTCGGCAGGGTCGCCAGAGCCGCCCGCAGGGCGCCGCGCATCGCCGTCTCGGTGGCATGACCGACCGCGTCCATCACCGGAGCCGGCAGGGCGCGGCCGATGAGGTCGAGCGGGGCGCCGGCCATGGCCGACAGCCGGCCGGCGAGGCTCGGCCGCTCCAACGCCGCGACCGCCCGGCGCAGGGCGGCGCGATCCTCCGCGGTGAGGGGCTCGGGCGCCCCGACCGGGACGGGGGACGGGACGGGCTCGACGGCGACGATCTCGGACACGGGCGCTCCCTCTCGGGCGACAGGCGGTGCGACGGGCGGGCCGTCGCATCGAACGTGCCGATAAAGCTGGGGCGCCTGGGGAGGGTTCCGCAAGGGGCGGCAGAGGCGGCGGCGAGAGGCGCCGGCGAGCGGCGCCGCGCGAGGGCCGCCTCAGGCCCGGGCCGGCAGGTCCTGCGCCGGTTCCGCCCCCGGGGCCGGCTCGGTCTCGCCCGGCAGGAGCCGCAGGCAGAGGCAGAGCAGCGTCACCGGGATGCCGACCGCCGCGGTCATCACGAAGAAGACCGGGTAGCCGAGCGACTCGACGGCGAAGCCCGACAGGCCGCCGACGAACTTGCCCGGCAGCGCGTAGAGCGAGGAGAGCAGCGCGTACTGCGTCGCCGCGAAGGCCGGCGAGGTCAGGCTCGACATGTAGGCGATGAGCGCCGTGCCCGCGAAGGCGCCGGCGAAGTTGTCGATGCTGATGCTGGCCACCAGCAGCGGCAGGTCGTGGCCGGCCAGCGCCAGCCAGGCAAACATCAGGTTGGAGGCCGAGGCCGCGATGCCGCCGATCAGGAGCGCCGGGTAGAGGCCGAGCCGGCTCACCGCGATGCCGCCCGCGAAGGCCCCGGCGATGCCGATCCAGACGCCGTAGACCTTCGAGACCGTGGCGATCTCCGACAGGGTGAACTGCATGTCGATGTAGAGCGGGTTCGCCATGATGCCCGACACGATGTCGGGCAGGCGGTAGACGGTGATCAGCGCCAGAATCAGCACCAGCCCCGTCCCCTTGCGGGCGACGAGGTCGGCGAAGGGCTCGACCACCGCCTCGCGCAGCGCGTGGCGCCAGCCGCGCCGGGGTCCGGGGTCGCGCGCCTGCACCTTCGGGGCGGCGAGCGTGCCGCCGAGCGCGACCAGCATCAGGAGCGCCATGGCGCCGTAGGCGGGCGCCCAGCCGAAGGCGTCGGCGACGAACAGCGCGCCGGCGCCGGCGCAGATGCGGGCGAGGCTGTAGCCGAGCTGGTAGGAGGCCAGCATCATGCCCTGGCGCTCGGTGGGCGCGGAATCGATGCGCCAGCCGTCGACCACGATGTCCTGGGTCGCCGACGCGAAGGCGATCACGAGGGCGCAGGCCACCGTGTAGCCGAGCGAGGTCGCCGGATCGCCCCGGCTCATCGCGATCAGGCCGGCCGCGACCGCGATCTGCGACAGCAGCATCCAGGCCCGGCGCCGGCCGAGCAGGCGCGACAGCACCGGCAGGTCGAGCCGGTCGATCACCGGGGCCCAGAGGAACTTCAGCGTGTAGGCGAGCGACACGTAGCTGAGCAGGCCGATGCTCGAGCGCTCGATGCCGGCGCTGCGCAGCCAGGCCGACAGGGTGGCGAAGACGAGCAGGATCGGCAGGCCGGCGCCGAAGCCGAGCACCAGCATCATGGCCATGCGCCGGTCGGCCGCCACGTCCCGCAGGGTGGCGCGGGTGCGGGCGACCCAGCCGGCGGCCGGCCGTCCCGTCCCGGATGTCGTCTTCCCGGCTGCCGTCATCGCGCGCGTCGTCCTTCCGGGCACCGCACCTCCCCCGCCGGAGCCGGCGGCGAGACGATGCAAAAACAATGAACACGACAGAATTGCGCCGCGCATTTCCGCCGGGCGGCGCCGCGCCCGGCCGCCGCCGCGCACTCGACGCCAGGATGTGGGCGGGATCATGATGGAGAAAGGATTAACATTGCGTCCACCGAAGCTTACGCTGCGAATGGGAACCGCACCCCGGGTCGCGGGTTCGCTGGGATAGATTGGGGGTGATTCCCCTCTCCGTCCGGGCTCCTCCGGGTGGTGCCAGCCGGCGGTGGGCGAGTGCGGATGATCGGGTTGGACGCTCCCAGGCAGGCCGAGGCGAGCGCCGCGCAGGCGGGCGACGCCGCTCACGGGGCCCGCTTCGCGGACGCCTTCCGGGCGAGCGAGACGCCGATGGTCATGACCGACCCGGGCCGGGCCGACAACCCGATCGTGTTCGCCAACCCCGCCTTCTGCCGCGTCACCGGCTACGAGGAGCACGAGGTGATGGGCCGCAACTGCCGCTTCCTCCAGGGGCCCGACACCGACCCGGCCGCCGTCGCCCGGGTGCGGCAGGCGGTGGCCCAGGGCGAGCCGGTGCAGGTCGACATCCTGAACTACCGCAAGGACGGGCGCCCGTTCTGGAACGCCATGACGCTGACGCCGGTCCGGGACGAGCGCGGGACGCTGTCCACCTACTTCGCGCTCCTCTCCGACGTCACCGGCACCCGGCAGGCCGAGCTGGCGCTGATGCGGGAGAAGGAGGTCCTCGCCCGGGACATCGAGGCGCGCAACCGGGCGCTCCAGGCCGCGCTCGACCAGCAGACCGCGCTGCTGCACGAGGTCGACCACCGGGTGAAGAACAATCTCCAGGTCATCTCCTCCCTGGTGCTGCTCAAGGCGCGGCGCGCCCAGGACGCGGCCTGCCGCGAGGTGCTGCGCAGCATGGCCGACCGCATCGGTGCGCTCGCCACCGTCCACCGCCTGCTCTACACCCTCGACGACGTCTCGCGCTTCGAGCTGCGCGACTTCGCGGCCGATTTCGCCATCGAGCTCGAGGCCGGGATCGACCCCGAGCGGATCGCGCTGACGGTCGACGTCGAGGCGGTGGCGGTGCCGGCTTCGATGGCCGCGCCGTTGGCGCTGCTGATGCACGAGCTCGCGACGAACGCCGTCCGGCACGCCTTCCCGGACGGCCGCCACGGCCGGGTCGCCCTCACGGCGCGGCGCGAAGGCGAGCACTTGGTGCTCGAAGTCTGGGACGACGGGATCGGCCTCTCCGACGCGCCCGCCAACCCGGAGGCGTTCGGGCGCGATCTCGTCGGCATGCTGGTGCGCCAGCTGCGCGGGAGCCTCGTCGTCGAGGACCTGGGCCCGGGCACCCGGGCCCACGTCGTGCTGCCCTTGGGACCCGACTCGGGACCCGGGCGGTGAGCGGACCGGCGTTGCGGGTTCTCATCGTCGAGGACGAGGCGTTCATCGCCCTCGAGCTCGAATGCCTGATCGAGGAGGCGGGACACGTCGCGGTCGGCGTGGCGACCCGATCGCAGGAGGCGGTCGCGCTCGCCCGCGATCTCTCGCCCGACGTCGCCCTCGTCGACGTCCACCTCGCCGACGGTCCGACTGGGATCGGGGTGGCGCAGGACCTGAGCGCCCGGCCCGGCACGACGGTGCTGTTCACCACCGCCAACGCCAAGCGGGTGCCGCCGGACTTCGCCGGCGCCGCCGGGATCATCGCCAAGCCCTATTCCGAGCGGGTGATCCGGGCGGCCCTGGCCTACGTGGCGTGGCGCCGTCACGGCGGCGCGTCGACGGAGCCGCCGGACGGGGTGGTGCTGTCGCCCGCGATCCGCGGGGACGCGGCGTCCGATCCCGACATGCCGGCCTGATCGACCGGCGGCGCACCGCGGGCGCGGCGCGAAACGGCGCTCCGTCAGGGCCAGACGGGCGCGCCGTCGAGCCCCGCGGTCTCCGGCAGGCCGCAGATCAGGTTGGCGTTCTGCACCGCCTGGCCGGCCGCTCCCTTGCCGAGGTTGTCGACCACGCCCATCGCGATCACCAGATCGCGCGCGGGATCGGCCGCGTAGCTGACGAAGGCGAGGTTCGAGCCGGTCGCCCACTTGGTCTGCGGCGGCCTGTCGGTCACGCGGACGAAGGCCCGCCCGGCATAGAAGCTCCGGGCCGCCTCCAGGCACTCCTGCGTGGTCGCCCGGCCGCGGGCGTACAGGGTGACGAGGATGCCGCGGGTCATCGGCACCAGGTGCGGCGTGAACACCAGCCCGGCGGCGCTGCCCCCGCCCAGCCGCTCGATCGTCTCGGCGATCTCGGGCATGTGGGTGTGCTGGAGCAGGCCGTAGGGCACCAGGTTCTCGTTGCTCTCGGCGTAGCCGAACCGGCTGTCGCCGCCGCCCCGGCCGGCCCCGGAGATGCCGGTCTTGGCGTCGACGATGATGTGGCCGGGCGCGATCAGTTTCCCGGCCAGCAGCGGCGCCAGGGCGATCAGCGTCGCCGCGGGAAAGCAGCCGGGATTGGCGATGCGGGTCCGGCCGGCGATCCGGTCCGGCCAGACGTCGGCCAGGCCGTAGGCCCAGCCCTCGGCGTAGCGGTGGTCGCCGCCGATATCGACGATCTTCACGTTCCGGGGCACGCGCGCCAGCGCCTCGGCCGAGGTGCCGGTCGGCAGCGAGGCGAACAGCACGTCGAGCGGCGGCAGGGCCGCGGGGTCCCACTTCTCGATGACGAGATCGGCGAACTTGGCCGGCGCGCCGGGGAAGCGCTCGACGAGGCGGCTGCCGGCGCTGCCCTCGCCGGCGGCGTAGACGAGCTCGAAGGACGGGTGGCCGGCGATCAGGCGCATCGCCTCGCCGCCGCCGAAACCGCTGATGCCGACGATGCCGACGCGAATGCTCATGGGAATGTCCTTCCGGGTTGCGGGCAAAAGAAAACCCCCGGAGCCGGGGGCTGCGGGGGTCGTCCGGGCATGCGGGCCGGGCGGCTGCGACGCGTGGTGGGGTCGGTCGAGGCCCGAGGGGTCAGGCCGCCGCCACGCGGAGGAACGCCGATCGACGCGCAGCGCACGGAGCCGCCGCGTGAGAGGGGCGACGTCGGCGTCGATCGCGAAGGGTCCGGTCCGGGCTCATGTCCCGCGACACTGTCGCTCACCCCGTCCACCGTCAAGCGGAATGTCCGCCGGCCGCCGACGGGATTTCTCGCGATCGGACAATGGGCGTCCGGCCCCCTCCGCCGCGAGGCGCGCGCCGGGCACGGCCCTCGACGAGGACCGGCGCCTCCCGCAATTACATATGTTTAATTTTGTTTCCCTTAGGTAAATAGATCAACCTCGGGTAGTAAAAAGCGCATATTCGACGTTGACATCGTCATAAAAACTTCAAATGCTGGCCTTTACCATCTCTCGACGACCCGCAACTTGGCGGCGCGAGGACGTCGGCGCACCCCGCCCCGACGAAGGCCGGGCCGTGTCCCGGCCGATGCGCCAGGGGTCGCAGAGCCGGCGGGCGACGGCGCGTACGCGCACCGCCGCCCGCCCCGAACGCCGCCTGGCGGGCGGCGCCCTGAACGACATTGTCGACGGAGTGTAGCCGATGCCTACCTCAGTAAACTTTCGTTCCGCTCAAGCGACGCCAGCCTCCGGGCACGAGAAAAACTCCAGGTGCGAGACCTACAGCGATGTCGTCGTCGTCGGCGCCGGCATCGTCGGATTGACCAACGCGCTGCAATTCGCCAAGCGCGGCCTGACGGTGACGCTCGTCGACAACGTCGAGAGCCGAAAGGACAGCTACAAGGTCGGCGAATCCTTCCTGGTGTTCACGAGCGCCTTCCTGCGGACCGTCGGCGAGCTGGACCGCTTCATCTCCGAGGAATCGTTCATCAAGCTCGGCGTCTGGTTCACCGCCGGCGCGGAGCACAAGACGGAATTCTCCGGAACGACCGAGTGGGCGGTCAACGCCGACCCGCATCCGCCGCACTATCTCTTCGACCACGCCCCCGACAAGAAGTGGTTCCGCTGCATGTTCCTCGACATGCAGATCGCGCGGCCGGACGCCGAGGCCGCGATGCGCGACGCCGTCCGCCGACACCCCGGCATCCGGTTCCTCGACGACGTCCGCGTCGAGGCGATCGATCTCTCCGAGACCGACGCCCCGCATCGCCTGACGCTCGCCGGCGACAAGTACCCGTCGCCCCTGGAAGCCGGCTGGGTGATGGATTGCTCGGGGCGCAACCGCCTGCTGGCCAGCAAGCTCGACCACCGGGCGGAACGGCAGGAGATGGACGACGGGTTCCAGACCTCCGCGGCCTGGGGCCAGTTCTCCCACGTCGACGACGCCAAGTTCGACGAGCGCTGGACCGCGCTGCTCGCCTCGGGCCAGCGGACGCCGCGCGACCTCTACACCGTCCACCTGTGGGGCGTCGGCTACTGGATCTGGGTCATCCGTCTCTCGCAGAACCGGATCAGCGTCGGCGTGACCTTCGACCTGCGCCGCACGCCCGTCGAGGGAACGCTGCGCGAGCAGTTCTGGGCCCTGATCCGCCGCCATCCGGTGCTCGACGGGATCATCGGCGAGGAGACGCTGCTCGAGTTCCAGGCCTATCGCCAGGTCCAGCACTGGACCGACCGGTTCGTCAGCGCCAAACGCTACGCCATGGCCGGGGATGCCGGCAGCATCATCGACGCCTATTACAGCCAGGGCATCGCGCTGGCGCTGGTCTCGAGCTGGCACATCGCCAACGTGATGGAGCGGCAGGTCAAGACCGGCGAGATCGACGACGCCTACATCGACCGCATCAACGAGGCGACGCGGCAGGACTGGGCGATGATGCGCAACATGGTGCGCGAGAAGTACACGCCCGCGATCGAGGATTCGCGCTTCTTCCTTCTGTCCCACATCCTCGACATGGCGATCTTCTGGTGCATGGGCAGCACGCGGGCCAAGCTGACGCATTGGCTGGTGCGCACCGAAGGCCATTCGGACCGGGAGACCCCGGCGCTCGAACGGCTCCGGCGCGACGTGGAACGCCGCCTGTTCTACTCGCGCTCGCCCTACTGGCTCGGCCTGTCGCCCGAACGGGTGCAGCGTCTCCAGCGCTTCCTGCAGGGCAGGATCGCCGAACGGGCGCGCTGGCGCCAGCGCCACGGCATCGTCCCTCCCCCGCTCAAGAGCGTCCTGTCGGTCACGGCGCCGCTGCCGCGGATCTGGCGGCTGCCCTTCGCCCGGCACGGACAGGTGCTCGACATCAGCGCCCGCGACCTCGTCGAGCCGGCCGCGCAGCGTCCCGCCGGGACGGCGACGTGGTTCGACCGCCTGCCGATCCCGATCAACACCAAGCTCGATTAGGTCATCAGGCTGCGCCCGCTCGGCCTTCTGGCCTGCTTCGCCTTCGGCTACGTCTACGACGCCGCCGATACCGGCCGGCGCAAGCTCCTGATGCGGCTGTCGCCGAAGACCGTCGGAAAATCCTCGCCCCTCTCCACCGACCTGACGAACAACGCGGGGGGCTCCCATGCGTAAGGCCCTCTACCTGAGCCTCGGCGCGCCCCACCTCGAATATCCCGCGGTGGAGGAGGCCCTTCGCGCCGAGGGCGTGGCGGCGCGGATGGTCCATCTCGACGCGTTCGACACGCTCGATCTCGGCGAGATCGATCTCGTGAACCTGCGCATGTGCCGGTGGTACCACAAGGAGCCGCGCTTCCAGGAGCGCGTGGAGCACGTCCACGAGCGGCTCTTGGCGGCACCGAACGGTCCGGTTCCGCTGGCCAACCCCCTGCCGCTGGTCCTCGATGCCCTCGACAAGGGACGCTACCTGCGAAAGCTCGCGCAGGACGGGATCGACCTCGTTCCCACCCGCTGGATCGCCAGGGGCTCCGCCTTCGACGTGGTCCGGACGATGGAGGAGGCCGGCTGGGACGACGTCGTCGTCAAGCCGACCGTGTCGTCGGGCTCCTGGAACACCATCCGGGTGTCCCGGCGCGGTCCGGCGCTGGACGAGCACCACTTCGTCCTCGCCGAGGGCGGGTTCCCGAGACAGGCCGAGATGGCCGCGCTGGCCCGGACGCACGAGCTGATCGTGCAGCCGTTCCTGTCCTCCGTCCTCGATTTCGGCGAGCTGTCCTTCGTGTTCCTCGGCGGAAGCCTGAGCCACGTCGTGCGCAAGACCGTCAGCGACCAGGGAGGCTGGTGGGCGCACGAGCGGCTGGGCGGCCGGAACCATCGCTGGACCCCGAGCCCCGCGGAGGAAAGCTGGGCGACGGGGGTGAACGACGCGCTCGAACGGCGCTACGGCGCGCTCTGGTTTTCCCGCATCGACGGGCTCCAGGACGCCGACGGCCGCCTCCGCCTGCTCGAATGCGAGCTGGCGATCCCGCGCCTCCTCCTGCCGGAGGGCAACGCCTTCGGCCGCTACGCGAAGGTCATCGCCGAGGGGATCGCGCATCACCGGGCCGGGCGACGCGAGACGCGCGCCGCCTGACGGCTCGAGGAACGGCGGGGTGCGCCGCGAGGACCGCCCGCGCCCCGCCCCTACCCCTCCGCCCGCGCCGCCTTGAGCCGGTAGAGCGCGTCGAGCGCCTCGCGCGGGCTCAGCGCGTCGGGGTCGATCCCATCGAGGAGGCGCCCGACCGGGTCGGGCGTCTCGACCGGCGGCGGGGCCGGGGGCGGGGCGGCCGGCATCGCGGCGAAGAGCGGCAGCTCGGCCGGGGCCTTCCGCCGTCCGGAGCCGCCCTCCCCCTTCTCCAGCTCGGCGAGCAGCGCCTTGGCGCGGGCGATGACCGGAGCCGGCAGGCCGGCGAGGCGCGCGACCTGGAGACCGTAGGAGCGGTCGGCCGCGCCCGGCACCACCTCGTGCAGGAACACCACGTCGCCCTTCCACTCGGTCACCTTGAGGGTGGCGTTGGAGAGCCGCTCCAGGCGCTGGGCCAGCCCCGTCAGCTCGTGGAAATGGGTGGCGAACAGCGCCCGGCAGCCGTTCGTGCCGTGCAGGTGCTCCAGGCAGGCCCAGGCGATCGAGAGGCCGTCGAAGGTCGCGGTGCCGCGCCCGATCTCGTCGAGCACGACGAGGGAGCGGCGCGTCGCCTGGTTGAGGATCGCCGCGGTCTCGACCATCTCGACCATGAAGGTCGAGTGGCCGCGCGCCAGGTCGTCGGCGGCGCCGACGCGGGAAAAGAGCCGGTCGACGAGGCCGAGATGGGCCGAGATCGCCGGCACGAAGGCGCCCATCTGGGCCAGCACCGCGATGAGCGCGTTCTGGCGCAGGAAGGTCGACTTGCCGCCCATGTTCGGGCCGGTGACGAGGAGGATCTGACCGGCCTCGCGTCCCGACAGGTCGCAGGCATTGGCGATGAAGGCCTCGCCGGCCTTGGTCAGCGCCGCCTCGACCACGGGGTGGCGCCCGCCCTCGATCCGGAAGGCGAGGCCGTCGTCGACCACCGGCCGGGTCCAGTTCAGCTCGACGGCGAGCTCCGCGTGCGAGGCCGCGACGTCCAGCGCCGCGAGCGCGCTCGCCGCCGCCACGATCGCGTCGGACTGCGCCATCACGGACGCCGACAGGCTCTCGAAGACCGCGAGCTCGAGGGCGAGCCCGCGCCCGGCGGCATTGGCGATCTTCGTTTCCAGTTCGCCCAGTTCCACGCTGGTGAAGCGCATCGCGTCCACCATCGTCTGGCGATGGACGAAGGTGGCGCGCCAGGGGTCCTTCAGCAGGGTCTCGCCGAAGGCCTGCGGCACCTCGATGAAGTAGCCGAGCAGGTTGTTGTGCTTGATCCGGAGCGTCCGGCAGCCGGTCTCGGTCGCGTAGCGGGACTGGAGACCGGCGACGACCTGGCGCGAATCGCGCTGGAGGGTGCGGGATTCGTCGAGTTCGGCCCGGTAGCCCTCGCGCACGAAGCCGCCGTCGCGGCGCTGCAGCGGCAGGTCGTCGGCGAGCGCGGCGGAGAGGTCGTCGGCCAGCCCCTCGTCGAGCCCGGCGAGGATGCGGGCGGCCTTGCCGATCTCGCCCGGCAGCGCGCCGGCCGAGGCGAGCGCCGTCGCGATGCCGCGGGCGGCCATCAGCCCGTCGCGCAGAGCCGCGAGGTCGCGGGGCCCGGCCCGGCCGAGGCCGATGCGGGTGAGCGCCCGGGCCATGTCGGGCGCGCGCGCCAGCTCGGCCCGCAATTCGGCCCGCAACGGCCCCTCGGAGACCAGGAACGCGACCGCGTCGTGCCGGCGCCGGATCAGGGCGAGGTCGGTCGAGGGGCCGGCCAGCCGCTCGGCGAGAAGCCGCGCCCCGGCGCCCCCGACCGTGCGGTCGATGGCGGCCAACAGGCTGCCTGCGCGCTCGCCCGACAGGGTGCGGGTGAGTTCGAGGTTCTGGCGCGTCGCCGCGTCGATCATCAGGCTGGCGCCCGCCGCCTGGCGGGTCGGCGGGCTCAACGTCACCTTCGCGCCGAGCTGGGTGCGGGCGATGTAGTGCAGCACGGCGCCCGCCGCCGCGATCTCGACCCGGCTGAAGGCGCCGAACCCGTCGAGGGTCTGGACGCCGAACTGCTCCTTGATCGCCCGCTCGGCCGAGGCCGGATCGACGTCGCCGCGCCCGACCGGCGTGACGGCGGCCCGGGTCTCGCGCCACAGCCGGGCGATCTCGGGATCCTGGTGGATCGCCTCGCCCATCACGATCTCGCGCGGGTCGAGCCGGGCGATCTCCGCGGCGAGGCCGGGCCCCTCGACCTCGCCGAGCGAGAAGCGCCCGGTCGAGATGTCGACGGCGGCGAGCCCGTAGGTCCAGGCAGCATCCGAGGCGCGCCGGCGGGCAAGCGCCAGGAGCACGTTGGCCCGGCCGGGATCGAGCAGGCGGTCTTCCGTGATGGTGCCGGGAGTGACGAGGCGCACGACCTCGCGCCGCACCACCGATTTCGAGCCGCGCTTCTTGGCCTCGGCCGGGTCCTCGGTCTGCTCGCAGACCGCGACCCGGTGGCCGAGCCCGATCAGCCGCTGGAGGTAGTCGTCGGAGCGCTCGACCGGCACGCCGCACATCGGGATGTCGGCGCCGCCGTGCTTGCCGCGGCGGGTGAGCACGATGCCGAGCGCCCGCGAGGCGATCTCGGCATCCTCGAAGAACAGCTCGTAGAAGTCCCCCATGCGGTAGAACAGCAGGGAATCGGGGTTCGCCGCCTTGATCTCGATGTACTGCGCCATCATCGGCGAGACCTTGGTCTCGTCGTCGGGCGCGGCAGGGCGCCGGCCGCGGGCGGGGGCCGGGGGCGCCTCGTCGGCGGGCTCGTAGGCCTCGCTGCGTATGAGGCGGCCGGTATCGCTGTCCATCGTCATGAGATCGGGGGGCTGTCGGGTCCGCGGCATCGTGGTCGGGCAGACTAACAGAGGCCGACGGCCACGCTCCAGACCGGCACAGCGGGGATGATGGGGATGGTCGTCCCCGGTTTAAAATCGCGGACCGACACGGTTTAGCGCTCCGGCGCCGCTTGAGCCGGCCGGATCATGGCCCTAAGGGACGGTTCCCCCAGAGTATGACCCTGGTCGCACGAGAAGAGCCTGGCATGAGCGAGTCCCGCCCCGTCACCCGCGGCAAGCGCCCGACCTTCACCGACCAGGAGGCGCTGCAGTTCCACCAGCAGGGCCGCCCGGGCAAGCTCGAGGTCGTGGCGACGAAGCCGATGGCGACGCAGCGCGACCTGTCGCTCGCCTACTCGCCGGGCGTCGCCGTGCCGGTTCTCGCCATCGCGGACGATCCGGCGCTCGCCTACGACTACACCGCCAAGGGCAACCTCGTGGCGGTGATCTCGAACGGAACCGCGATCCTCGGCCTCGGCAATCGCGGCGCGCTCGCCTCCAAGCCCGTGATGGAGGGCAAGGCGGTCCTGTTCAAGCGCTTCGCCGACATCGATTCCTTCGACCTCGAGGTCGAAACGGAGGATGCCGAGGCGTTCATCAACTGCGTGCGCTACCTTGGGCCCACCTTCGGCGGCATCAACCTGGAGGACATCAAGGCCCCCGAGTGCTTCATCATCGAGGAGCGCCTGCGGGAACTGATGGACATCCCGGTCTTCCATGACGACCAGCACGGCACCGCGATCATCTCGGCGGCGGGCATCATCAACGCCCTGCACCTCACCGGCCGCGACATTTCCGAGGCCCGCCTCGTCGTCAACGGCGCGGGCGCGGCCGGCATCGCCTGCATCGAGCTCGTCAAGGCGCTGGGCTTCCGCTCCGAGAACGTGATCCTGTGCGACACCAAGGGCGTGGTGTTCCAGGGCCGCACCGAGGGCATGAACCAGTGGAAGTCGGCCCACGCCGTCGCCACCGACAAGCGCACGCTCTCCGAGGCGCTCGAGGGCGCCGACATCGTGTTCGGCCTCTCGGTCAAGGGCGCCTTCACCCCTGAGATGATCGCCTCGATGGCGCCGCAGCCGATCATCTTCGCGATGGCGAACCCGAACCCGGAGATCACCCCCGAGGAGGTGGCGCAGGTCCGCGACGACGCCATCGTGGCGACGGGGCGCTCGGACTACCCCAACCAGGTCAACAACGTTCTGGGCTTCCCCTACATCTTCCGCGGCGCGCTGGACGTGCACGCGACCACGATCAACATGGAGATGAAGATCGCGGCCGCGCAGGCGCTCGCGGCGCTCGCCCGCGAGGACGTGCCGGACGAGGTGGCGGCGGCCTACCAGGGCACGCGGCCGCGCTTCGGGCGCGAATACATCATCCCGGTGCCGTTCGACCCGCGCCTCATCTTCACCATCCCGCCGGCGGTGGCGAAGGCCGCGATGGAGACCGGCGTCGCCCGCAAGCCGATCGACAACATGGACCGCTACCGGGCCCAGCTCTCGGCCCGGCGCGACCCCGTCGCCGGCACGCTGAACCGGGTGTTCGAGCGGGTGCGCAAGTACCCCAAGCGCGTCGTCTTCGCCGAGGGCGAGGAGGAGGTGGTGATCCGCGCCGCGATCTCCTTCGTCAACCAGGGCCTCGGCACCGCGATCCTGGTCGGCCGCGAGGACCGGGTGATGGCCAATGCCGAGGCCGCCGGCATCGATCTCGCCGGCCGCGACAACATCGAGATCCACAACGCCGCGAAATCCGACCGCAACAGCGTCTACGCGCAGTTCCTGTATGCCCGGATGCAGCGCAAGGGCTACCTGTTCCGCGACTGCCAGCGCCTGATCAACCAGGACCGCAACCACTTCGCCGCCTCGATGGTGGCGCTCGGCGACGCCGACGCGATGGTGACGGGCACCACCCGCAACTACTCGATCGCGCTCGAGGACGTGCGCCGGGTCATCGACCACAAGCCCGGCCACCGGGTGATCGGCGTCTCGCTCTGCCTCGCCCGCGGCCGGGTGGTGCTGGTGGCCGACACCGCGATCCACGAGATGCCGAGCGCCGAGGAACTCGCCGGCATCGCCATCGAGGCGGCCGGCGTGGCGCGCCGCCTCGGCTACGAGCCGCGGGTGGCGATGCTGTCGTTCTCGACCTTCGGCTTCCCCAAGGCCGAGCGCGCCGAGAAGGTGCAGGAGGCGGTGCGGATCCTCGACGGGATGCGGGTCGATTTCGAGTATGACGGCGAGATGGCCGCCGACGTCGCGCTGAACAAGGACCTGCTCGCCCAGTACCCGTTCAGCCGGCTCAAGCAGCCGGCCAACGTGCTGGTGATGCCCGCCTTCCACTCGGCGGCGATCTCCACCAAGATGCTGCAGGAACTCGGCGGCGCCCAGGTGCTCGGGCCGCTGATCGTCGGCCTCGACAAGGCGGTGCAGATCGTCCCGCTCGGCGCCACCGATTCCGACATCGTCAACATGGCGGCGCTCGCGGCCTACAACATCGGCGGCTGAGTGGAGCCGGGGAGCCGTTCGGCCCCCCGCTCGTCCCATCCGAAACCTCATCCTGAGGTGTCAGTCCATCATCGATGGGCTGACCTCGAAGGAGGGCTCCAGAGATCGCAGCGACGTCTGGAGCCCTCCTTCGAGGCTGCTGCAAGCAGCCGCACCTCAGGATGAGGTCGCGGGTGGAATCACGGCTTCCGTCGATCCGTCGCGATCCCTGGTCGCAGCCTCCTCCCTCGCCCGGTCCCGCGCCAGTTCCTCCGGCACCAGAGTCGCGGCGTCCTGGCGCGCCGCCAAGGCCGCGAGGCGCACCGGGCGATAGTCCCAGGCATCGACTCCTACGTCGCAGGAGCGGGTGGTGTCGGGCAGCGTGCCGTGGGTGTGGCCGTAGAGGTGGCGGGTGCCGCGCCACAGGCCCGGCCAGGCCCGGTGGGCGTAATGGGCCAGGAAGAGGCGCCACTCGCGCCCCTCCTCCCGCAGGGTGACGCGGACGCTCTCGACCGGCGGATCGGCCCAGGGCAGGTCGAGGACGCGGTTGCTGTCGTGGTTGCCGCGCACCAGGCGCTTGACGCCGTTCAGCCGGGCGAAGATCCCCGCGCAATGCGCCCGCTCGGCATGGGCCGCGAAGTCGCCGACGTGCCAAACCTCGTCGTCGGGCCCCACCGCCGCGTTCCAGTTCGCCACCAGCGTCTCGTCGTGCTCCGCGATGGAGGCGAACAGGCGGCCGCGCTGGCGCAGGATGTGGGTGTCGCCGAAATGCGTGTCGGCGGTGAAGAAGACGGCCATGCGCATCCGGACGGCGGGAGGAATGCGCGATCAGATGGGGCGGCCGGCGCCGCCGGCACGGGACCGATCGCCGCGCCGGCGCGCGGTGTCGATCCCGGGCGGCACGGGCCGGCCCGGGACGGGCATCCGTCAGTAGCTGTAGTTCCGGCGCGGCGCGTAGCCGTCGCGGGGTCCGACGCGGGCACCGTAATCGACGTCGCGCTGCTGGTCGCGCCGCTTGGCCAGCGCCCGGCCCGCGAGGCAACCGGCCACGGCCCCGACCACGCCGCGCTCGGCCAAGTAATGGCCGGCCACGCCGCCAATGATCGCACCCTTGATGCAGCCCTTGGCCTCGGCCGCCCCGGCGCCCATCAGCGTCACGGCCACCACCACGGCCGCCTTCGCCACGTTCCGCATGTTCCCTCCTCCGCTCTGCAGCGCGAATTCAACGGCTAGGCTCGGCCGACGTTCCGTCGCGTCGGGCGAACTGCGCGTAATGGGCGGGTTGACGTATCCCGCCGTCAACGATTCTTTACCTGCGACCGCTAAGGGAAGCATACTGACGCGCCGAGGGGTCATGTCAGGAACAGGCAGCCAGGAAGCAGGCTCCGACATGTTGCCCGCGAGCGACGACACCGACCTGCGGTCATCGATCCGACGCGACCAGCTCGAATCGGTCCGGCGCAGCGTCCAGCCCGCCATGCTGGTGAACGCGCTGCTCGGCGCCGCCAGCGCCCTGGTGGCCTGGCATGCCGGGAACGGGCAGGCCGGCCTCGCCTGGTTCGCGGTCTCGTCGGCCGTGAACCTGATCCGCGTCGGCCTGTGCCGGGCGCCCTGCCAGGGCCTCGCGGCCGGCGAGGCGCCCGAGCAGGCCGAGGATGCGGCGCGCTCGGTCGACCGGCACCTGCGCCTCGCCACCCTGGCGGCCCTGCTGTCGGGCGTGGTCTGGTCCCTGGTGCCGCTCCTGTGCGCCGGCTACACCGCGCCCGAGACGCTGTTCTACCTCATCGTGACCTGCGGCATCACCTCGGGCGCGGTCGCGCACGGCACGGCCTTCGCGGCCATCCCCACGGGCTTCATCACGCCGCCGCTGCTGACCGCGGCGGGCTGCCTCGCCTGGGCCGGCGGCTTCGACCGCACCTGCCTCGCCTTCACGGTGCTGCTCTACCTCGCGGCGCTCCTGCGCAATGCGGCCGAGACCGAGCGCACCTTCCGCCGCACCAGCAGGCTCAAGAACGAGGCCACGGCGCTCGCGCGCTCGCGCCAGGAGGCCCATGCGGCCGCCTCGATCCTCGCCGAGGAGATGCGGCGGCGCGCCACCCACGACGTGCTCACCGGCCTCAACAACCGCGCCGGCTTCGCCCTGGCGGCGGAGGAGCGGATCCAGCGCCCCGGCCCGGCGCCGTGCCTGATGCTCCTCGACCTCGACGGCTTCAAGTCGGTCAACGACGTCTACGGCCATACCACCGGCGATCGGGTGCTGGTCGAGGTGGCCCGGCGCCTGCGCCGCAGCCTGCCGCCGGAGGCCCTGGCGGCCCGCTTCGGCGGCGACGAGTTCGCGGTCCTCTACGACCCGTCCGCCGCCCTGCCGCCCGCCGACCTCGCGGCGGCCCTGATCAAGGCGGCGGTCGAGCCCTTCGACGGGCTGGATGCCGGGCGGCTCGGCATCAGCGCCGGGCTGTGCCACGCCCACGGGCCCGACCTGACCCAGATGCTGACCTGCGCCGACGAGGCGCTGCACGCCGCCAAGGCCGCCGGGCGCAACCGCTTCCGGATCTTCGACGAGAGCCTGCGCGGCCGCATCGAGCTGCGCCGCGACTGCGAGCGAGACCTGTCGCACGCGCTCGCCGAGACCGGCGTCGCGGTCTGGTTCCAGCCGATCTTCGGCGAGGGCGGCCGCACCGTGGCGGGCCTCGAGGCCCTGGTGCGCTGGTACCACCCGGTCCACGGCTGGGTCCCGCCGGGCGAGATCGTCGCCGCCGCCGCCCGGGCGGGGCTGACCGAATCGCTCCTGCGCGTCATCCTGGAGCAGGTCTGCGGCGCGCTCCAGGCCCTGCGTGCCGGCGGGGTCCAGGGCGTGCGGGTGGCGATGAACGTGTCGCCGCGGGAGATGGTGCAGGTCCCGGTCGACGAGATCGTGCTCGAGCGCCTGCGGGCGCTCGGCCTGCCGCCGGCGATGCTCGAGATCGAGATCACCGAGGAGACCGCCCTCGACATCGAGGCGGTGCAGGGCAAGCTCCTCGCCCTGTCGCGGGCCGGCATCGGCGTCGCGCTCGACGATTTCGGCATCGGCTACTCGTCGCTGGCCTCGCTGCGCCACCTGCGGGCCGGCCGGGTGAAGATCGACCGCAGCCTCGTCACCGGCCTGGCGGACTCCGACGACAAGCGCGGGCTGGTCCAGGCGGTGCTCGGCCTCGGCCGGGCCCTCGGCCTCGAGGTGGTGGCCGAGGGCGTCGAGACCGCCGAGGACCTCGCGATGCTGCGGAGCCTCGGCTGCCCCTTCGTCCAGGGCTACCACCTGGGCCGCCCCGCCCCCCTGGACGAGGCGCTCCGCCATGTCCTGGCCTGCCGGCCGGACGCGGCCTGACGCCCCCCGCCGCGGGGGATCCCGGAGGCAGGCACATGGATCCGGACGATCCGGCGTCTTCCGCGCTTCCCCGCCGCGGCCGATCGGCTTAGGTCTCTCCCCATGCTGCGCCCCGCCGAACGGGAGCCGGCCGGGAGGAGACACCCATGCAGCCGATCCTCGATGCCTTCGACGCCCGCGCCATCCTGCCGGAGGACGGCTGTGCCGGGGCGCTCGCCGGCCGCGTCTGGCGGCCGGAGCTGAACGGCCCGAGCGTCGTCGCCGTGCGCGACGGCGCGTCGGGGGCGCCCGAGCTCGTCGACGTCACCCGCGCCTTCCCGACGGTCCGCGACCTGTGCGAGGCGGCCGACCCGGCGGGCGCCCTGCGGGCCGCCACGGGCGAGACGCTCGGCCCCCTCGACGCGGTGCTGGCCAACACCCCGCCGGACACCCGCGACCCGTCGCGGCCGTGGCTCCTCGCCCCCATCGACCTCCAGGCGGTCAAGGCCGCCGGCGTGACCTTCGCGGTCTCGATGCTGGAGCGGGTGATCGAGGAGCGGGCGCGGGGCAACCCGGACGCCGCGGCGGCGATCCGCCTCGAGGTCGGGCGCCTCGTCGGCGACGACCTGCGGCGCCTGAAGCCCGGCTCGCCCGAGGCGATGGCGCTCAAGGCCGTGCTGGTGGCGCAGGGCGCCTGGAGCCAGTACCTCGAGGTCGGCATCGGCCCGGACGCCGAGATCTTCACCAAGGCCCAGCCGCTCTCGGCGGTCGGCTGCGGCCAGGAGGCCGGCCTGCATCCGGGCTCGCAGTGGAACAACCCCGAGCCCGAGATCGCCCTGGTCGTCGCCTCCGACCAGCGCATCGTCGGGGCGAGCCTCGGCAACGACGTCAACCTGCGCGACTTCGAGGGCCGCTCGGCCCTGCTGCTCGGCAAGGCCAAGGACAACGCCGCCTCCTGCGCGCTGGGGCCGTTCGTGCGCCTGTTCGACGATCGCTTCTCCCTCGACGACGTCCGCCGCACGGTGGTGAGCCTCGAGGTGATGGGCGCGGACGGCTTCCGGCTGTCGGGCACCTCGCCCCTCTCGGAGATCAGCCGCGACCCGGCCGACCTCGTCGAGGCGATGATGGGCGGGACCCACCAGTACCCGGACGGCGCGGTGCTCTTCCTCGGCACGATGTTCGCCCCCGTGGAGGATCGCGGCGCGCCGGGCCAGGGCTTCACCCACCAGGTCGGCGACCGGGTGGTGATCCGCAGCCCCGGGCTCGGGGCGCTGGTCAACCGGATGCGCCATTGCCAGGATTGCGAGCCCTGGACCTTCGGGGCGGCGGCGCTGATGCGCAACCTCGCGGGCCGCGGGCTGCTCGGCGCCTGACGACGCTCTCGGCGTAGGGTAACCGGCCTAGGGCGCCGGACCGTGACAATACCGTCACGGAAACCGTAGAGGCCTTTCCCGGACGAGCGTGGCCGGTTGCCAGGAATATAGCAATTGCTATACCCGGCACCGGAACGGCAGGGGAAGCGGCGATGCGGCGTGCGGGCGGAGCGGGACTCGGTGTGGCGCTCGGCCTGTGGGCCGGGCTGGCGCAGGCCGCCGACCTGCGCCCTCCCGCGCCCGCGCCCGCGGAGGGGCCGACCTACACCGACTGGTCGGGCCCCTATCTCGGCGTCGAGGGCAGCGCCGGCGCCTCGTTCGGCAATTACCGCTTCGGGCCGAGCACGGTCGGCGGCCGGGCGATCCCGGCCTTCCAGAGCGGTGACTCGACGCGGCGCTCGGATGCGGGCCGCACCGCCACCACGGCGGTCGGCGGCCTGTTCGGCGGCTACAACTGGCAGACGGGTCCCTACCTCTACGGGATCGAGGCCGACCTCTACGGCGCCAACCTCAAGCGCCCGGTCCCCTCGACGGCGCTGGGCTTCGGCTACGAGGACGTCGATCCGGCCTTCAGCGTGATCCGCGCCAAGACCGACCTCTACGGGGCCGTGCGCGCCCGCCTCGGCTACGCGTTCGAGAGCTACCTCGTCTACGCCACCTTCGGGCTCGCGGGCGCCGACGCGCGGGTGCTGGCGACCTACCCGGACGCCGCCGCGGGCCCGACGGCGACGGCGCGCAAGGACCTGTCCTTCCTCGGCTTCACCCTGGGGGCCGGCGTGCAATACGCCATCACCCCCAACCTCGCGCTCGGCCTCGACTACCGCTACATCGACCTCGGTCGGTCCGGCCGCTTCGACCTCGGCGCGGTGCCGGGGCTCGGCCCCGTCGCCACCCAGGCCGCGTTCTCGTCGCACCAGATGATGGCGCGGCTCTCCTGGTACCCCTACGGCCTCAGGCTGCCGGCGGAGGTGGCCGAGGACGCGCCGGCCAGCCGCGACACCGGCCGCTATTCCTTCCACGGCCAGACCACCTTCGTGATGCAAGGGGTACCGGGCTTCCGCGCGCCCTATCGCGGCGAGAACAGCCTGGTGCCGAACCAGGTCCAGTCCACCACCACCGCGACCGTGTTCCTCGGCGTGAAGCTGACCGACAGCACCGAGCTCTACTACAACCCGGAATTCTCGCAGGGCTTCGGCCTGTCGAGGACGCTCGGCGTCGCCGGCTTCGTCAACGGCGAGGCCCAGAAGGCCGGCGCGCCGTTCCCGAAGCTGCGCTCGAACCGCTACTTTATCCGCCAGACCTTCGGGCTGGGCGGCGCCACCGAGGACGTGCCGGACGGCGTCAACCAGGTGGCGATGACCCGCGACGTCGAGCGGATCTCGGTGGTGGCCGGCAAGTTCGCGCTGGGCGACTTCTTCGACGGCAACGTCTACGCCCACGACCCGCGGGTCGATTTCATGAACTGGTCGATCTGGGGCTCCTCGGCCTGGGACTTCCCGGCGAACCTCCCCGGCTTCACGCAAGGCGTGATGGTCGAGTACAACCGGCCGGAATTCGCGATCCGGGCCGCCTACACCCAAGTGCCCAAGCAGCCCTCGAACGACGTGCTCGACCCGCGGGTCTTCGAGCGCGCCGGCACCAACATCGAGTTCGAGGAGCGCCACGTCCTGCCGGGCCTCGACCAGCCGGGCAAGCTGCGCATCGGCCTGTTCAGCAACGTCGGCAATACCGCCAACTATCGCCAGGTCGTCGACCTGACTCAGGGAGGCGTCTACGACGACATCAACGACGCGGCCGCCGCGACCCGCCGGCCCCGGCGCAAGACCGGCGCCTACATCAACCTCGAGCAGGCGCTCACCCCGGATCTCGGCCTGTTCGCCCGGGCGAGCGTCTCGGACGGGCGCAACGAGAGCCTGTCCTTCACCGACGTCGACCGCTCGGTCTCGGGCGGCCTGTCCCTGAAGGGCACCGCCTGGGAGCGGCCGAGCGACACGGTCGGGATCGGCGGGGCGATCAACGGCCTGTCGCCGTCGCACCGGGCCTACTTCGCCAACGGTGGCCTCGGCCTGCTGATCGGCGACGGACGCCTGACCTACGGCACCGAGCGCGCCTTCGAGACCTACTACGCGCTGAGCCTGACCAAGGCCGTGACGGTGTCGTTCAACTACCAGCTGGTGGTGAACCCCGCCTATAACCGCGACCGCGGCCCGGCGAACTTCTTCGGCACCCGGCTGCACGCCGACTTCTGACCGCCGCGAGATACGCCGGCCGCGATGGCAGGCACGCCTCGACGGTATGACACGGACGGTGGCGGACCGTGTAAACCTGTCGCGAACGACCGGCGCCCCGGATCCCCACCCGGCGGCCCGGCAGGCAGGAGACGCCCGAATGACCGAGACCGACGCGCTGCGCCATCCGGAGATCCGCGAGGAGGTCGCCAAGCTCTGCGCGCGCTTTCCCGACGAGTACTGGCGCCGCCTCGACACCGAGCGCGCCTACCCGACGGACTTCGTGAACGCGCTGACCGAGTCCGGCTACCTCTCGGTGCTGATCCCCGAGGAATACGGCGGCTCGGGCCTGCCGCTCTCTGCGGCGGCCGCGATCCTCGAGGAGGTGCAGCGCTCCGGCTGCAACGGCGCGGCCTGCCACGCCCAGATGTACACGATGGGCACCGTGCTGCGGCACGGCACCCAGGCCCAGAAGGAGCGCTACCTGCCGGAGATCGCCGCCGGCCGCCTGCGGCTCCAGGCCTTCGGCGTCACCGAGCCGACGAGCGGCACCGACACCACCGCGCTCCGCACCACGGCGCGGCGCGAGGGCGACAAGTTCATCGTCAACGGCCAGAAGATCTGGACCAGCCGGGCCGAGCATTCCGACCTGATGCTTCTGCTCGCCCGCACCACGCCCCGCGACCAGGTGGCGAAGAAGACCGACGGCCTCTCGACCTTCATCGTCGACATGCGCACCGTGCTCGGCCGCGGCCTGACCATCCGGCCGATCCGCACGATGATGAACCACAATTCCTGCGAGGTGTTCTTCGACAACATGGAGGTGCCGGCCGAGAATTTGGTCGGCGAGGAGGGCAAGGGCTTTCGCTACATCCTGTCGGGCATGAACGCCGAGCGGCTGCTGATCGCCGCCGAGTGCGTCGGCGACGCCAAGTGGTTCATCGCCAAGGCCTCGGCTTACGCCCGCGAGCGCCAGGTGTTCGGCCGGCCGATCGGCCAGAACCAGGGCATCCAGTTCCCGATCGCCAAGGCCTACGCCAACATGCGGGCCGCCGAGCTGATGGTGCGGGAGGGCTTGGCGCTCTACGAGGCCGGAGCCAATCCGGGGGCGGAGGCCAACATGGCCAAGATGCTCGCCGCCGACGCCTCGTTCGAGGCGGCCAATGCCTGCATCCAGACCTTCGGGGGCTTCGGCTTCGCCGAAGAGTACGACGTCGAGCGCAAGTTCCGCGAGACCCGGCTCTACCAAGTGGCGCCGATCTCGACGAACCTGATCCTGTCCTACATCGCCGAGCACGTGCTGGGCATGCCGCGCTCCTACTGACGCGATTTTCGGAGGATGCCCTCCGGAATCCGTGCCACAAGCCGGCGCGGCGCCCGAGCAAAGCCGATGTCTGCCTCGCGACGCGATCAGCCAGAGATCGCAAGACGGCGAACGCCGCCCTCGGGGTCCCGGGGGCGGCCACGGAATCCCCCATGACCTTCCCTTCCGGCCCGCTGCTGTTCCTGCCCGGGCTCCTCAACGACGCCGTCCTGTGGCGCGGCCCGATCGCCGCCCTGGCCGACCGCAGCGCGGCCGCGGTGGCGGACCTGACCCTCGACGACAGCGTCGCCGCGATGGCCCGCCGGGCGCTCGCCGCGGCGCCGCCGCGCTTCGGTCTCGTCGCCCTGTCGATGGGCGGCTACGTCGCCTTCGAGATCCTGCGCCAGGCGCCCGAGCGGGTGACGCGGCTCGCCCTGTTCGACACCGGCGCCGCGCCGGAGGACGCGGCGCACGCGGCGCTGCGGCGCCAGGGCATGGAGCAGATCAAGGTCGGGCGCTTCGCCGGCGTGACGACCCGCCTGCTGCCGAAGCTCGTCCACGCCTCGCACGTCGCCGGCCCGGTCGGCGACGCCGTGAAGGCGATGGCCGAGCGGGTCGGGGGCGAAGCCTTCCTGCGCCAGCAGCGGGCGATCCTCGCCCGGCCGGACAGCCGGCCGACCCTCGCGACGATCCGGGTACCGACCCTGGTGGCGGTGGGCGCCGACGACGTGCTGACGCCCCCGGCCCTGGCGCAGGAGATCCATGCCGGCATCGCCGGCTCGCACCTGCACGTCCTGAGCGAGTGCGGCCACCTCCCGCCGCTGGAGCGGCCGGAGGGGACCGCCGCGCTGCTGCGCGAGTGGCTCGACGCCTGACGCCTCAGGTCAGCATCGGGGCAAAGCCGGGATCGCCCCTTTCCATGGCGCGGCGATAGACGGGGCGGGCCCCGATGCGCTGCAGGTAGGCGCGGATCGCCGGATAGGGCGCGAGATCGACCGGCTGGAACAGCCGCATCGTGGTGAGCGAAAAAACGCTCATGATGTCGGCCGTCGTGAACTCCTGGCCGGCGAGGTACGGCACCTCGGCGAGCCGCGCCTCGACCAGCGCCATCACCCGGTCGAGGCGGCCCTGCACCGCCGCCTGGACCGGATGGTCGGGGGGAAGCCCGACGCGGCCGACCATCATCGTCCGGCCGAGGACCGGCTGGAGATTGCCGTTGGCGAAGTGGAACCAGTACAGGAAGGCGGCATAGTCCGGGTGCTCCGGCCCGAGCCGCAGCCGGCCGCCGCCGTGCCTGACCGCGATGTACTCGACGATCGCGGCGGATTCGGCGAGCACCAGCCCATCCTCCTCGATCACCGGCGCCGCGCCGAGCGGATGCAGCGCCCGCAGGTCCGGCGGCGCCAGGATGGTGACCGGGTCGCGGTCGTAGCGGACGAGGGTGTAGGGAACGCCCAGTTCCTCGCACAGCCAGAGGATGCGCTCGGATTGCGAGCGACCGAGGTGGTGGATCGTCAGCATCACGCGGCCTCCGTTCACACGCGACCGTGAATCACCGATTCCCCGCGGCCGGCCCGCCCGCCGTACCGCCGCTGCCGGGCGGTCCCGCGGTCGGGCTGCCGCCGATCCAGACACCCGGGTTGGTGCCGGGCACCGACGTGCTGCTCGGGTTGCCGGGAAGATTCCGGGTCGGGCGCGAGGCCGGCGGCTTCGTGCCGGTGCCGGGGCCCGGCGCGCCGACCGCGTCGCTCGGCGGCGGGACGTGGGCGGTCTGGGCCGCGGCGGGACCCGCGAGGCCGAGAGCGAGGCCGAGGCCGGAGGCGAGCACGAGGGCGGTTCTGATCATCGGCCTGTCCGTTGGGAAGCGTCGCGATCTCAACACCGGGACGGCGTTCCGGTTTCGCGGCGGGGATCGCACGGATGCACGGGGGGCGGGGGCGGGGGCGGCCCGGATCAAGTCGCTTCAAGCATCGAATCCGGCGATGCGCGCCCGCAACGCTCTTTTACAAGATATAATTCCTATTTACTAAAAATTTTCAATTAATTAATCTAATATTTATGCTTCTTCGATAATCTAGTGACGACAGATTGAGCGACACCATGAAACTGAAGATCTCACATATCTTGATCGGATTGATCTCCGTCCTGTCGGTCGGCCTGCTGGCGCAGGGTGTCGTCGGGGGATGGCAGCTCCGCGCCGTCAACGCCAACGCCCTCGATCTGTCGGGGAACTGGCTGCCGAGCGTCCGGGAGCTGGGCGAACTCAAATACAAGGTGACGCGCCTGCGCCTCGTCGACGCCCGATACGTCATGGCGTCCGAGGCGGTGAACGAGCTCGACGCCGTCTCGGAGAGCCGTGCCAAGAACATCGATGAAGTCGCATCCCGCTACGAGACACTGATCTCGAACGCCGAGGAGCGCGGCCTCTGGACGACGTTCCGACGGCACTGGGACGAATACCTGGCGATGCGGTCGAAGATCGTGGCCGCCGCCCGGGCCAGGGACCAGCGTGCCTCGACCGATCTGTTCCAAGCCTCGCGCCAGCCTTTCGACGCGGCCCTGGCCGCCCTCGATCGCGGCACGGCCCTCAACGTGAAGGGGGGCGAAGCCGCCCAGCTGGCGGCCCAGGCGATCTATTCGCGGGCCCTCTGGCTCACCGGGCTCCTGTGCTGCATCGGCCTGGCGATCGGGCTCACGGGCGCCGCCTACGTCGTCGGCGGCATCACGCGGCCCATCGACCGCCTGATCCGGCGCATGCGCGTGCTGACCGCCGGCGACGTGGACGGCCCCGTGCCCCATACCGACCGCACCGACGAGATCGGAGCCATCGCGGGCGCCGTCGAGTCGTCCCGCGACAACCTGGTCCGGACGCGGCAACTGGAGCAGGAGACGCTCCTGGCGCGGAATACCGCCGAGGAACAGCGGAAGGCCGGCATGCGCCAGATGGCCGACGGGTTCGAGCGGGCGGTCGGCGGGATCGTCGGCCTGGTGTCGTCCTCGGCCACCGAGCTGCAGGCCACCGCCGGCACGATGACCGCCACCGCGACCCAGACCGCCTCGCAATCGACCGCGG
>NZ_JAZFXT010000015.1:0-34938 GCF_036448855.1 Methylobacterium ajmalii | reverse complement strand
AGGCGGGCGCCGGCGACCTGACCCTGGCCGACCTGAACGAGGAAGGCGCCAAGCTGAGCTCGCTCAACACCCGCGGCCAGCTCGCCCAGACCGCCCTGTCGCTCGCCACCCAGCGCGACCAGCAGGTCCTCCAGCTCCTCCGCTGATCGGCTCGGGCAACCGCCCGCACCGCACGGTGGACGAAACGAAGGGGCCCCGGGTCGTCGCGACCCGGGGCCCCTTTCCTTTGGGGCGTCCCGCCCGGCGCGAGCGCTCGGACATTCCAGGGCGGCGGCCCCCGCCGGGGATCCGATGCCCGGTCGGGCGCGCCTTCAGAGCGATGGGCGCGCGTGCTCCGGCGTCGAGACCAGGCGCGCGGCGGCCGCGTTGGCGGCGTGCAACGCGGCCTCGGGACCGTCGCCCAGGGCGAGGTGCGCCGCGAAGGTGCCCACGAACATGTCGCCGGCGCCGTGGGTGCTGACGACGGTGATCGGCAGGGCCGGCAGCGCCACCGGGTCCGCGGCGGCGCCCGCCATCGCCACGCCGTCGCCGCCCGCCGTCACCACGACGAGGCCGAAGCGGGTGGCGAGGATGTCGGCGGCCCTCGCGGCGTCCTCCAGCGACTCCACCGTCCCGCCGCCGAGCATCTCGGCCTCGATCGCGTTGACGACCAGGATGTCGACGTGGTCGGGCAGATCCGTCGTGAAGGGCCGGGCCGGTGCCGCGTTGAGGATCGTGACGAGACCGAGCTGCCGGGCGCGGCGCGCCACCGCGGCGTTGACCGCCTCCGGGATCTCGTTCTGCAGGATCAGCGCCCGCGCCTGCCCGAGGCGGGCGTCCGGGATCTGGTCGGCCCGGATCGCGAGGTTCGCGCCCGAGACGATGACCGCGCCGTAATCGCCGCCGTCGTCGAAGATCGCCACGCTCATGCCCGAGCCGGTCCCGGGCAGGACCGCTACGGCGGCACGGTCCACGCCGGCCCGATCGAGGCCGACGAGCAGCCCACGGCCGAAATCGTCGTCGCCGACCGCGCCGACCATGGCGGTCGCGACGCCCTGCGCTTGCGCCGCCGCGGCCTGGTTGCCGCCCTTGCCGCCGAATTTCGGGGCCCAGCGCCGGCCGGTCACCGTCTCGCCCTTGCGGGGGCGGTCGGGCGCGTCGACCGTGATGTCGTAGTGCAGGCTGCCGACGACGACGATTGCGGGCCGCGTCCCCTGCCCGGTCACGTCCGGGGAGGTCTCGTCGAGCGTGGTCATGCGCGACCCCGGGCGAAACGGTCGACCAGCATGGCGAGCAGGATGATGAGGCCGGTGGCGAGCAGCTGGTAGAAGGCCTGCACGTTCATCAGCGTCAGGCCGTTGCGCATGGTGCCGAGGATGACCGCCCCGAGCAGCGTGCCGAGGATGCTGCCCTTGCCGCCCATCAGCGAGGCGCCGCCGATCGCCGCCGCCGCGATGGCGTCGAGCTCCCACAGGTTGCCGAGAATCGGCTCGGCGGCGCCGAGGCGGCCGACCAGGATCATGGCTGCGAGCGCGGCGAGCAGGCCCGACAGCATGTAGGCGCCGATCTTGGTGAGCGCGATCGGCACGCCGGCGATGTGGGCGGCCTCCTCGTTGCCGCCGACCGCCAGGAGGTACTCGCCGAACGGCGTCTTGCGCAGGATCAGCCCGGCGAGGAGCGCCACGACCAGCACCACGACCACCGCCATCGGGAGTCCGCCGACGTTCCCGTTCACCAGCGCCCGGAAGCTCTGCGGCACGCCGAAGATCGGGTTGCCGTCCGTGGCGATCAGCGCCAGCGCCCGGTAGGTGCTCAGCGTGCCGAGCGTGACGATGAAGGGCTGGAGGCCGCCAAAGCAGATCAGCGCGCCGTTGACCGCGCCGCAGGCCGCGCCGAGGGCCAGCCCGGCCAGCACGGCGAGCACGGGCGGCACGCCGGCGACCATCAGGCTCGCCGACAGCACCGCCGAGAGCGCCGCGACCGGGCCGACCGAGAGGTCGATGCCGCCCGACACGATCACCAGCGTCATGCCGAGCGCCACGCAGGCGTTGATGCTCGATTGCTGCAGGATGTTGAGGAGGTTACGCTCGGTCAGGAAGCCCGGGGCCGCGACCGCGAACACCCCGACGATGAGCACGAGGCCGAGCAGGGTGCCGAAATCGCGCAACGGCACGCGCAGGCGCGTCGTCGCGCCGGGCGCGGGGGCGGCTTTGTCGGTCAGGGTTAGCATGGGCGGGCCTCGACGGCGCGAAATGGAGGATCGAAGGATCAGGCGGCGCGGACGGATTGGGGAACGGCGTGGGCGACGATGGCCTGCTCGCTCAGCGCCTCGCGCGGAAGCTCGGCGGCGATCCGGCCCTGGCGCATGACGAGCACCCGGTCGGAGAGGCGCAGCAGCTCGGGCAGCTCCGAGGAGACGACGATGACCGACTTGCCCTCGGCGGCGAGCCGCTCGATCAGCCCGTAGATCTCCGCCTTGGCGCCGATGTCGATGCCGCGGGTCGGCTCGTCGAAGAGCAGGATCTGGGTGCCGGCGGCGATCCAGCGGGCGATGATGCCCTTCTGCTGGTTGCCGCCGCTGAACAGGCGGATCGGCCGGTCGATCTGCATCGGCCGCAGGTTCACCTCGGCGAGGAGGCGCCCGGCCTCGGCCCGGAGCCTGCGCCCGCGCACGACGCCGCGGGGCGCGAACCGGGGCATCGACGGCAGGGCCACGTTGGCGACCATCGAGCGCTGGGGCACGATGCCGTCGCGCTTGCGCTCCTCGGGCACCAGCCCGATGCCGGCCGCGATCGCCGCGCGGGTGCCGGCTCGCACGAGCGGCCGGCCGTTGACCGTGACGGTGCCGCTGCTGCGCCGATCGGCGCCGGCGATGAGGCGCAAGAGCTCGGTGCGGCCCGAGCCGATCAGCCCGGCGATGCCCAAAACCTCGCCGCGCCGCAGGTCGAAGCTCGCATCGACCACCTTCGTCCCGGCGCTCAGGCCGCGTACCGACAGGACGGTTTCGGGCCGCACCGACGAGCGGTGCTCCGCGACCGCGAACTCGCGGCCGACCATCTGGGCGACGACGGCGCCCTCGGTGGTCCCGGCGAGGTCGAGATCGGCGACGAACCGCCCGTCGCGCATGATCGTCGCGCGGCTGCAGGTCCGGAACACCTCGTCCATCTTGTGCGAGACGTAGATGATCGACACGCCCCGGGCGGCGAGCCCGGCGATGACGGCGGCCAGGCGCTCGAACTCGCTCGGCGTCAGGCTCGAGGTCGGCTCGTCCATCGCGATGATGCGCGCGTTGTCGAGGAGCGCGCGGGCGATCTCGACGATCTGGCGCTGTGCCACCCGGAGGCTGCGGATCGGCGCGTCCGGGCGGATCGCGGAATCGAGCGGCGCCAGGGCCTCGGCGGCGAGCGCTTCCTGCCGGGCGCGGTCGACGAACAGTCCGCCCCGGCGCAAGGCGCGACCCAGGAACATGTTCTGCGCCACGGTCAGCTCGGGGACTTGCTGCAGTTCCTGGTGGATCATCGCGATGCCGGCGCGGCGGGCCGCGAGGGGCGAGCGCAGGGTCAGCTCCTCCCCGTCCACCGCGATGGTCCCCTCGTCGGGCCGGAGCACGCCCGACAGGATCCGCATCAGCGTCGACTTGCCGGCCCCGTTCTCGCCGAGCAGCGCGTGCACCTCGCCGGGCCGGACCCGCAGCGACATCTCGCCGAGCGCGACGACGCCCGGGAAGCGCTTGGTGAGGCCCTGGATGTGGAGGCGCGAGGGGGCGTCGGATGCCATGGCGTGACCGGGGTTGGAGGGGTGGCGGAGGCCGGGGCGGGACTGTTCCGGTGGACGTCGGACGTTCGGAGGGCCTGTTCGACCAAAGCCACGAGGGTTATCCCGACCGCCACCTCGTCCCAGGAGCCTGATCGAGCAGATTGATCTTCTAAAAACTGAAATCTGACTTGAGATATCCTGTCCACTCACCGCATCCTGAGGTGTTAAAGCATTTTCCGACGAAGTGGAAACCGGTTCGTCGCAGAAAATGCGACAAAACAGTGACTTAGAGAGCTTCGCGATTGCAACGCGATCGTGAAGTTCTCTAGTCGATTGAAGATCGACAAACCTCGAAGGAGAGCTCCAGAAACCCGTGCGACCCCTGGAGCCCTCCTTCGAGGCTCCCGATGGTCGCACCTCAGGATGAGGTTGAGGGCGGGATGGACCGTATCGCACGAGGCCTCTGCGTTCGGTCGCACAGGCTCCCGGTCCGTCCGATCGGCCCTGCCAACCTCATCGGTCAGGGGTCCGAGCCCTCGGTTACTTCCCCGACCGGACATCCTCCTCGAGCACCGCCCGCAGGTCGGCGCCCTTGCCCTTGTAGCGCTCGATGTTGTCCTTCGTGATCAGGGCCTGCGGGGTCGCGACGACCCGCGGCACCGGCTCCTTGGCGAGGATGCGCAGGGCCGCCTCCAGGGCGACCTCGCCGGTCAGCACCGGGAAGCTGTCGACGGTGCCGGTCAGCTCGCCGGCGCGGATCGACGCGTGGGCGTCGGTGATGCCGTCGGTGCCGAACACCGCGACCTTGCCGAGGAGGTTCGCGTTCTTCACCGCCTCGACGACGCCGAGCGCCATCGTGTCGTTGTTGCAGTAGAAGCCGACGAGGTCGGGGTGCTGCTGCAGCAGCGTGGTGGCGGCGTCGTAGGAGAGCTGGCGATCCCAGTTGCCCGGCACGCTGGCCACGACCTTGAGCTTGCCGCCCTCCGCCGCGATGGTCGCCTTGAAGCCGGCGGTGCGCTGGGTCGCCGCGAAGACGCCGGCCTGGCCCTCGATCACCGCGAGCTTGCCGCCGTCCGGACGGTTGGCGATGAACCAGCGGGCGACGCGCACGCCGTTGTCGCGCTGCACGTTGCCGACGTAGTGCGGCGCCAGCGGGATCACCGCGTCGTTGACGTTGACGACCGGGATGCCGGCCTGCTTGGCCTCGCCGAGGATCGGCTCGAGGTTGGCGTTGGTCTGCGGCGAGACCAGCAGCACGTTGACGCCTTGCGCGATCATCGTCTCGGCGATCGACAGCTGGCCGACCTGGTCGCCCTCGTTCTGGGCCGCCTGGTAGGCGACCTTCACGCCGAGCGTCTTGCCCAGCGACTGGTAGCCCTCGCCGAGGAGGCGCCAATACTCGTTGGTCAGGGTCTTCGACACCGCCCCGACGCGGGTGCCGGCCGCGGGCTTGGGCATCGGGCCGAGCTTCGTGGCCAGTTGGCTCCAGTCGATCCGGTCCGTCTCGGTATCCGGGTTCAGCGGCTTCAGCTCCTGCGACTGCACGACCGTGGCGGCGAGCAGCATGAACCCGGACAGCAGCAGCGACTTCATGGCGTTCCTCCTCGTGTTCTCGACGGGTGCGACCGGGTACGGGCCCGTTTCAGCGGCCGAGCATCGCCTTGCGGACGAGGTTCTGGCTCGCGACCGCGTCCTGGCGGGCGATCGCCGCGCTCAGCTCGTTGTCGCCCTCGAGTTTGTCGACGACGCCGAGCATCGCCGTCACGGTGGCGATGTTGGCCTCGCACTCGGCCACCGGGTCGAGGCCGGTCAGGTCCGGGAAGGTGTCGAAGTAGATCGGCCCGTGGAAGCCGTCCTTGCGGACCTGCCGCAGGAGCTCGATCGTCTGGACCGGGTGGACCGCACCGACCATCAGCCCGTCGTCGCGCTTGGCGTAGCCGTCGTTGAGGTGCAGGCCGAGGATGCGGCTGTGCCGGCCGATCAGCGCCGCCACGAAGGCCGGCTGCTCGTCGGCGTAGAGGACGTGCGCGAAGTCGAGCGTGACGCCGAGATTCGGCAGGTCGATCTCCTTCAGCGCCAACAGGGTCGTCGCGCAGTCGGGCAGCAGGCTGTAGGAGCGCGGCTCGTTCGGCTTGTACTCGATGCTGATCAGGCACTCGGGATCGTGCAGCGCGACCTCGCGGATGCCGTCGATCTCGTCGGCCCAGAGCTTGGCGTAGTCGGCCTGGAAGGCGTAGTCGAAGCCGTCCTGGCCGAGCCACAGGGTCATCAGGTTGCAGCCGGCCTCGCGGCCCGCGTCGATGCCGCGCTTCGTCAGGTCGATCGCCTCGCGCCGCACCGCCGGATCGGGGTTGGTGAAGGCGCCGATCTTGAAGGCCGGGTTCGAGTAGTAGCGCATCGCCAGGCCGTTCACGGTCAGGCCGAGGTCGCGGATCGCGTTGCCGGTCGCCCGCGGGTCGGGCCCGAGGTGATCGGGAAAGTTCAGGTCGACGTCGGTCAGGCCGCGCGCCGTCGCGGCGCGGGCCGCCATCTCCAGCGGGCTCGGCTTGCCGTGGCCCTTGGGCCAGAAGGCGTCGGGCTGCGAGGCGAACGAGTTCAGGCGCGTCGCGAAGCGCACGGGGGCGGATGTCACCGGCGAGTCTCCTGTGTCTGGCCGCAACATCACGGATAGATGTAAATTTGTAAAGTAGCGAAATATCAAATCGCTATCCTGCCTCGCACCTCTCGCCATGGTGCGTCGCAGCAATCGCACTCCGGCAGCGTGGGCCGGTCGATGCTTGACACGTCCCACGCTTCACGCATACCTGTGTTGCAGTAAATAACGCGAACCTGTCACGACCGGTCGCAACGGGGTTGGGGAACGCACCATGGATCGACGCACCACTCTCAAGATGCTCGGTGGCCTGGCGCTCGCCGGGCCGCTCCAGGCGACCCGGTCCTTCGCGGCCGCGCCCAAGACGATGGCGACGGTGGTGAAGGCGGCCAGCGTGCCCTGGTTCAACATCCTCAACCAGGGGCTCGAGGCCGCCGGCAAGCAGTTCAACATCACCACCACGATGGTCGGCCCGGCCCAGGTCGATCCGGCCCAGCAGGTCAAGCTCATCGACGACCTGATCGCCAAGAAGGTCGACGTGATCGGCCTCGTGCCCCTCGACGTGAAGGTGACCGCCCAGGCCGTGAAGCGCGCGCGCGACGCCGGCATCGTCGTCATCACGCAGGAAGGCGAGAACCAGGACGGCAAGACCTGGGACCTCGAGCTGATCAGCGCCAAGAACTACGGCGAGATGCAGATGAAGGCGCTCGCCCGCGAGATGGGCGAGGAGGGCGACTACGTCGTCCTGGTCGGCACGCTGACGACCCCGGGCCACAACTCCTGGGCCGATGCCGCCATCGCCTACCAGAAGGCGCACTACCCCAAGATGCGGATGGTCGCCGACCGCTTCCCCGGCGCCGACCTGATCGACGAATCCTCGCGGGTGACCCAGCAGGTGCTGCAGACCTACCCGGACGTGCGCGGCATCGTCTCGATGGGCTCGAACGGCCCGATCGGCGCCGGCAACGTGATCAAGCAGCGCCGCCTGGAGAAGAAGGTCGCGGTCGTCGGCACGATGATTCCCGCCCAGGCCCAGGCCCTGCTGATGAGCGGCGCGATCCGCGAGGGCTTCCTGTGGAACCCCAAGGATGCCGGCTACGGCATGGTCGCGGTCGCCCGGATGGTCCTCGACGGCACGCCGATCAAGACCGGCATCGAGATCCCGACGCTCGGCCCCGCCACGGTCGACGAGGCGAACCGGGTGATCCAGGTCGACCGCGTGCTCACGATCAACAAGACGACGGTGGGCGACCTGGTGAAGATGGGGCTCTGAGCTGCTTCCAAGCACTGACTGCGCACGATCGCAGTGGGATCTGTGCAGGAAAGTTAAGGCGCGGGTTTTTCCCTCTCCCCGCGGGCGGGGAGAGGGCTTCATCGACCTTGTCGTCGATGAAGCGAGCGTAGGCGAAAGCCGGAGCGAGGGTGAGGGGGTCTCGACGAGTGAGACTCCTCCGGAAACACCCCCTCACCCTCGGCTGACACCTCGCTGCGTTCCCTGAACGGGAACACAGCCCTCTCCCCGCCCGCGGGGAGAGGAGATTGCCAGCGCCTCTTCATCTCCGACCAGCCCCGCAATCACGGACCCCAACCATGATGTTCCTGGAAATGCGGGGCGTGTCGAAGCGCTTCGGCGGGGTCCAGGCCCTGTCGAACCTCGACTTCGACCTTGCGCGCGGCGAGATCCACTGCCTCGTCGGCGGCAACGGCTCGGGCAAGTCCACGATGATCAAGATCATCTCGGGCGTGCAGGATCCCGATCCCGGCGCCCGCATCGTGGTCGAGGGGCGCGAGCACGCCCGGCTCACGCCGGTCGAGAGCAGCGCGCTCGGCGTCCAGGTGATCTACCAGGACCTGTCGCTGTTCCCGAACCTCACGGTCGCCGAGAACATCGCCATCGCGCAGCATCGCGGCCTTGCCGGGCTCGTGAAGCGCAAGACGATGCGGAAGGTCGCCGAGGCGGCGATGCGGCGCATCGGCGTCGCGCTCGACCTCGACGAGCGCGTGTCGCACCTGTCGATCGCCAACCGCCAGCTCGTGGCAATCTGCCGGGCGATCGCCGCGGATGCCAAGCTCGTGATCATGGACGAGCCGACCGCCTCGCTGACCCGCCACGAGGTCGACGCGCTGCTGGCGCTGACCCTGGAGCTGAAGCGCCGCGACATCAGCGTGCTGTTCGTCAGCCACCGCTTCGACGAGGTGCTGGAGATCGCCGAGCGGGTCACGGTGATCCGCGACGGCGTGAAGCTCGGCACCTACGACGCCAAGGACATGACAGAGCAGCGCCTCGCCGTGCTGATGTCCGGCAAGTCCTTCACCTACGAGACCCGGGACCGCGCGGTCCCGCGCGAGCGTCCGGTCCTTTCCGTCGAGGGCCTGTGCAAGGCGGGCGAGTACCGGGATGTCGGCTTCGCGCTCTATCCCGGCGAGATCCTCGGCCTGACCGGCCTCCTCGGCTCCGGCCGGACCGAGCTGGCGCTGTCGCTCTTCGGCATGAACGCGCCGGATGCCGGCAGCATCCGGATCGACGGCGAGCCGGTGACGTTTCGCTCCAACCGCGACGCCATCGCGCGCGGCATCGCCTACGTGCCGGAGGACCGGCTGTCCTTGTCGCTCGTCCTCGAGCAGTCGATCGGCGCCAACGTCACGGTCACGGTGCTCGACACGCTGAAGGACCGCCTCGGCCTCCTGCGGCGGCGCCGCGAGGCCGGCCTGATCCGCGACTGGATCCGCGACCTCGCGATCAAGATCGGCACCCCGGACGATCCGGTGAGGACGCTCTCGGGCGGCAACCAGCAGCGGGTGGTGATCGCCAAGTGGCTCGCCACCAAGCCCCGCGTGCTGATCCTCGACAGCCCGACGGTCGGCGTCGACCTGCACGGCAAGGACGGCATCTACCAGCTCGTGAAGGACCTCGCGGCGCAGGGGCTCGCCGTCATCATGATCTCCGACGAGATCCCCGAGGTCCTCTACCATTGCGACCGGATCCTGGTGATGCGGGAGGGCCGGCTGACCGGCGAGGTCATGGCGCATCACGTCGCCGAGCCCGACTTGAGGAGGATGGTCCATGCGTAACGCAACGCGCGGCGGGCGCGCGCCGCAGGAACTCTGGCTCGGGCTCGTCGTCCTCGGCATGGTCGTGGTGCTGACCGCGCTCAGGCCGAACTTTCTGAGCGTCCAGAACGTCCTGGAGATGCTGAACGCGACGGCGTTCAACGGCATCCTGGTCTCGGGGCTGCTCGTCGTCCTGATCGCCGGCGGCATCGACATCTCGTTCGCGGCGGTCGCCTCGGTGGCGCAATACGCCGCGCTCACCGTCGCCAACGCGAGCGGGGCCGGCTGGGGCGAGATCGTCGCCATCGCCGGCGGGATCGGGCTCGCTCTCGGCCTCGTCAACGGCTTCCTGGTGAGCACGCTCGGCATCGCCAGCATCATCGTCACCATCGCCACGCAGAGCGTGATCTACGGCATCCTGCTCACCGTAACCCGGGGCCAGGACATCTTCACCCTGCCGGCCTGGTTCGGCGACCCGGTCGACCTCTTCGTCACCACCGACGCCAAGGGCAACGTCTACGCGATCAGCCTGCAGATCTGGGCGCTGGTGCTCGCCTTCGCGAGCGCCTGGTTCCTGCTCAACCGGACCCATTTCGGCCGGCAGGTCTTCGCGCTCGGCGGCAACCCGGAGGCGGCCCGACGCGTCGGCTTCGGCACGACCCGCCTCAATCTGCTCGTCTACGGCTATATGGGCCTCGTCGCCGGCCTCGCCTCTCTGGTCCAGGCCCAGTACACCCAGTCGGTGTCGCCCACCGCGCTGGTCGGGCGCGAGCTCGAGGTCGTGGCCGCCGCCGTGCTCGGCGGGGCGAGCCTCGACGGCGGCCACGGCTCGGTCCTCGGCGCGATCCTCGGCCTCGCCCTCGTCGTCATCATGAAGAACGGCCTCGCGCTGCTCGGCGTGTCGTCCTACTGGACGGACTTCTTCACCGGCCTCGTCATCGTCGCCGCCGTCGCCGGCATGGCGGCCCGCGCCCGCCGCCGCTGGCACGATTCCCCGGGGCTCGCCTGATGCCGGACTTCCTCCTGCGGACCGTCGGCCGCACCAACCTGCGCCTGCTGGGCCTCCTGGCCGTCCTGTGCCTCGCCGTCGCGCCGCTCGTCGGCGACCGACTCTTCGCCCCGGCGGGCCTGCGCTCGATGGCCTTCCAGCTGCCAGAGCTCGGCCTCCTGTCGCTCGCCATGATGGTGACGCTGCTCTCCGGCGGCCTCGATCTGTCGATCATCGCGACCGCGAACCTCGCCGCGCTCGCGGCGGCCGCGGTGCTGAAATCCGCCCCCGACGGCGCGGGCGGCGCCCTCCTCGTCGCGTACGAGGCGGGGGCGCTCGTGGCGGGGCTCGCGGCGGCAGCCCTCGTCGGTCTCCTCAACGGCACCCTGATCGGCTACCTGCGCGTCTCGCCGATCCTGGCGACCCTCGGGACCATGACGCTGGTCAAGGGCCTGGCGATCGGGCTCACCCGCGGCAGCGTCGTCTCCGACTTCCCGCCCGCCATCCTGTTCATCGGCAGCGGCTCGGTGCTCGGCGTCCCGACGCCGCTCCTGCTGCTCGGGCTCGTCGCGCTCGCCCTCGGCATCCTGCTCACCCGCACGCCGTTCGGCGTCGTGCTGACCCTGATGGGCTCGAACCAGCAGGCGGTGCGCTTCTCCGGCATCGACACGCGGGCGGCGTTGCTGCGCATCTACGTCCTGACCTCGCTCGTCGCGGCGACCGCCGGGTTCGTCATGATGGCGCGCTTCAACTCCGCCAACGCGGCCTACGGCGAGAGCTACCTCCTCGTCACGATCCTGGCCTGCGTGCTCGGCGGCATCTCGCCGACGGGCGGCTTCGGCCGGGTCGGCGGGCTGGTCCTGGCCCTGGTCGTGCTTCAGCTGATCTCGACGGCCTGCGTCCTCCTCGATCTCAGCCAGTTCCTGACGCTGGCGGTCTGGGGCGGGATCCTGCTCTCGGTCAGCCTGATCGCGGCGGTGCGCGACCAGCTGCGTCCGCTGCTCGCCGGCCTGCGCGCGCCGGTGCTGCGCCCCGCGCCGCCGCAGGCCTGACGCGGCGCGCCTCCGTACCGTTCGAGGGGACGAAGATGCTCAAGGGACTGGACCGGGCCTTGTCGGCCGAGATGCTCGGCATGCTGATGGCGATGGGGCACGGCGACGATCTCCTGATCTGCGACGTCAACCACCCCGCCGCCAGCATCGCCCGCCACACCGTCCACGGCCGCGTCATCGACATGGCCGGCTGCGATCTCCCCCGGGCCGCGGAGGCGATCCTGTCGGTGATGCCGCTCGACACCTTCGTGCCGGCGCCCGTGAAGCGGATGAAGGTGGTCGGCGACCCGGACCGGCTGATGCCCGCCCACGAGCGGATGCAGGAGGTCGCCGACCGCGCCGAGGGCCGCCCGGTCCTCGTCGAGGCCCTGGAGCGGTTCGACTTCTACGCCGCCGCCCGGCAGGCCTTCGCGGTGGTGCGCACCTCCGATCCCGGCCCGTATGGCTGCTTCATCCTGCGCAAGGGGGTCGTCTGAGGGAGCGTTCGACTGGAGCAAACGCTCTCATTCCACTCGCACCCTCGTCCTGAGATGTGGGAGCCTGTTTGATGGAGACAATTCATGTCGCGCAATACTTTTCTTTCCCATGCACAACTTCATTCGAGGTCAGTCCATCCTTGATGGACTAAAACCTCAGGATGAGGTCTAGAGTGGGACAAAGGTTTCGGTTCAAGGCGAGCAGGCCGTGATTCCGCCGCGCCTTTGACCGGTTCGTTCGACGGCGCGAGGCCAGGCCGAATGGGCATCGATGCCGAGGCACGAGGGTATTAAAGCAGTGCATCCGGCAAGGAGACGGACCCGATGAACGAGGTGATGGATCCGAAGTCGGTCGGGCCGCGGATCCGCATGATGCGACCGAACCTGACGCCGCTCGAGGCGAAGGTCGTCGACAGCGTGTTCGGCCGGCGCGATTTCAGCGTCGAGACCGCCCTCAAGGACGTGGCCGAGACCGCCGGGGTCTCGGAGGCGATGGTGGTCAAGATCGCCAAGAAGCTGGGCTTCTCCGGCTACCGCGACTTCCGCCAGAACGTCGCCGACTACGTCCGCGTCTCGGACGCCGAGATGCACGACGAGCTCTCGCCCGACGATTCGGGCGCCGAGATCGTCAGCAAGGTCTTCCGGGCCTCGATCCAGGCGCTGGAGGAGACGCTCGCCATCGCCGACGTCGCCGCCTTCGAGCGCGCGGCCGACTTCATCGCCGACGCCCGCCGGCGCGACCTCTACGGTGTCGGCGGCTCGGCCCAGATCGCCCGCGACGTCGCCCACAAGTTCCTGCGCATCGGCATCCACGCCTCGGTCTACGACGACGCCCACATGATGGCGATGTCGGCCGCGCTGCTCGGCACCCGGGACGTGGCGATCGGCTTCTCGCATTCGGGGGCGACCCTGGTGACGCTGGAGGCGCTCCAGATCGCCCGGCGCCGGGGCGCGCGCACCATCGCGATCACCAACTACTCGCATTCGCCGCTCGCCGAGGCCGCCGACGTGGTGCTGTGCTCGACGGCCCGCGGCTCGCCGCTGCTGGGCGAGAACGCCGCGGCGCGCATCGCCCAGCTCAACATCCTCGACGCGATCTTCGTCCTGGTCGCGCAGCGCGACGTGAAATCGGCGGAGGCCGCCCTCGTCCGCACCAAGGAGGCGGTGCGCGACAAGCGCCGCGGGTGACGACCGGCCGCGAGGCCCTCGCCGTCGAGGCGTGCGTTCCGGTGCCTCGGCTCGCGAGAGGTCGCTCCCGAGCCGCGCGAATACTGATGCTCCGTACATGATCGGGGCGCCGCACCGGACGGTTCCCGTTCGTCCCGCGCATCGTCCAAAGTCTTCCGGCGTCGTTGCGATCGATCGAACAGAGCGTGAGACGGCGACCCGTGCTGCTGGAAACCGGATGGAAACATTCGGTCAAAAATTAGATTATTCGTAATCGATCAAGCAGAAATTCCGCAGTTCTGCGTCAGATTTGCGTTCTCACCGTGCGGAACTTCACGACCGATGCTGTGTTGCCGTGCCGCCTTGCTGCTGTCCGCTCGGGACCGTTGCGATGGGGCTGGCTTTTCGAGCAACGGACGAACTGATGTCACCGCAATTCTGGCTCTGGGTCGGCTTCGCCGGCATGAGCGTCGGCGCCGCCCTGATCCTGTTCATCGGCAAGCGGCGCACCCCGGCCGAGGAGGCCGATACCATCATCCACGGCCTGGTGCCGATCATCGCCGCCTGCTCGTACTTCGCGATGGCGACCGGCCAGGGCAGCATCCTTCTGCCGGCCGGGCCGGATGCCGGCACGGCCACGCGGGCGTTCTACTTCGCGCGCTACATCGACTGGTCGTTCACGACGCCGCTCCTGCTGCTCGGCCTCGCCAATACCGCGATGCATAGCGAGATGCGCCGCCGCGCGGTCGTCGGCGGGATGATCGGCTCCGACCTGATCATGATCGTCACCGCGCTGGTCTTCGGCCTCAGCCAAGTTGCGTGGCTGAAATGGACTTGGTTCGCCATCTCCTGCGGCGCCTTCCTGGCGGTGTATTACGGGATCTTCGTGCAGCTGCGCGAGGAGAACGCCCACGAGCGGGACGACACCCGGGCCGACTTCCTGCGCAACGCCGTGTTCCTGTCGGTGATCTGGCTCGCCTACCCGGTCGTGCTGCTGTTCGGCGACGACGGGCTCGGCCTGCTCGGGCCGGCGCTCGGCCTCGGCATCATCGCGGTGCTCGATCTCGTGGCCAAGGTCGTCTACGGCCTGATGGCCACCGTCCAGACCGCCAAGCGCGTCGAGCGCGACCTCGCCGAGGGCAAGGCTGCCCCAGTGCGTCCCCACCTCGCGGCGGCCGAGTAGGCGGACGCGATGCGCCGGCCCTCCCCGATCCCGGCGGTGGCCGGCGCCCCGGTGCCGCGGATGCCGCGGCCCACCGCCTGGCGGGGGGCGGCGTCCTGCCTGCTCCCCGCCGCCGCCCTCCTCCTCGCCGCGACCGCCCTGCTGCCGCAGGAGGCGGGCTGGCTCGCCGTGCTGGTCCTCGTCATCGGCCTCGGGGTACCGCACGGCGCCCTCGACGGCGAATTGGCCAAGCCCCTCCTGCGCCCGCGCTTCGGGCGGGCCTGGTTCCCGGTCTTCGCCGCGCCCTATCTCGCGCTCACCGCCGCGGTGCTGGTTGCCTGGCGGCTCGCCCCCGAGGCGACGCTCGCGGGCTTCCTCGCCCTCTCGGTCCTGCATTTCGGCCGCGAGGATGCCGGGCCGGGCCGCCCGGTCGAGGCCCTGGTGCGCGGCGGCCTGCCGATCGCGCTCCCGGCACTGGCCCGGCCCGAGGCCACCGCCCGCATCTTCGCGGTCGTGACCGACACCGCGATGTCGGTGCCGCCGGGCTGGTGGGGATTCTTCGCCCAGGCCTGGCTGTGCCTCGCGCTCGTCTGGCTCCTCGCGGCGCGGCCGGCGCCCCGGCTTCTCCTCGAGCTCGCCGGTCTCACCCTCGCCTTCCTGGTCCTGCCGCCGCTCAGCGCCTTCGGGCTCTACTTCGTCTGCCTGCATGCCCCGCGGCACATGCGGGCGCTCGCCGGCGACCCCGCCCGCGCCCCGGCCGTCGACCGGATGGGTCGGGCGGTCGTGCTGGCGCTGCCGGTCTTCGGGCTCACGCTCCTCGTCGGCCTCCTCCTCTGGCCGACCTACCCGCAGGCGCCCGGCCCCGAGCGGCTGCTCGCCCTGACCCTCCAGCTCCTCGCCGCCCTGACGCTGCCGCACCTCCTCCTGGATGCGTGGGTCGAGCGGTCGGTGACGCCGGGCGCGAGGTCCAACCCCGAGCCCGTCCCTTGAGGCGCCACCCTGCCCCGGCCTGGAATCCGCACCGGGCAGATTTCGCAAAAAGCGGCCGGCGGTCTTGCGGCAAAAGTCTGCGACACAACAAGGTTCAAAGCCGACGAAGCGTTGGCCTGCGAAGCCAAGTCTGCTTAGAAGCGGAGCCGTGACGGGAGAGGCGCGACGATGCGACGGGCGATGCGGTCCGCGGTGCTGGCTTTGTGCGTGGGCGGCGGGGTCGTGCCGGCGCAGGGCCAGGGGCCGGCGCGCGTGTCGTCCGAGGGCGGCCGCGTCGTCGTGCGGCTGACCCCCGAGGAGCGGGCCCGCATCGGGATCGCCACCGCCCGCCTCGCGCGGCAGCCGCACCGGATCGAGATCCCGGCCTATGGCAGCGTGCTCGATCCGGCCCGCGTCACCGACCTGACCAACAGCTACGCCGGGGCGGTCGCCGCCCTGCGCACCGCCAGGGCGCGGGCGGAGGTCTCGGCCGGGGCCCTGCGCCGGGCGCGCACCCTCGGCACCACGGTCGTGTCGGGCGCCCAGCGCGAGACGGTCGAGGGCACCGCCGCCACCGACGAGGCGGCGGTCGCGGCCGCCGAGTCGCAGGTGCGGACCATCGCCGCCACGGCGCAGCAGGAATGGGGGCCGGTGCTGGGCCGGGCCGTCGTCGAGCGGGCGCCCCTCGTCACCCGGCTGATCGAACGCGCCGACCTCCTGGTGCAGGTCACGCTACCCTCCGGCGAGGCGCCAAAGCCGCCCCCGGCCGACGCCTCCGCCGAGGTGCCGCCCCAGAGCGAGCGGGTGCCCCTGCGCCTCGTCTCGCCGGCGACCCGGGCCGACCAGCGCATCCAGGGCCTCGGCTACCTCTACCTCGCCGCCGGCGACAGCGGCCTTCTGCCCGGCATGAGCGTGCAGGCCTTCCTGACCTCGCCGCAGGAGGCGGTCGGGATCGCCGTGCCCGAGAGCGCGGTGGTCCACTGGCAGGGGCGCGCCTGGATCTACCGCCGCATCGGACCCGACGCCTTCGTCCGCCATCCCCTCAAGCCGGACGCGGCGGTCTCCGCCGACCGCTACGTGGTCGACGACCTCGACGGGGAGGCCGACATCGTCGTGACCGGGCCGCAGGTCGTGCTCACCGAGGAGCTGAAGGGCCAGGTCCAGGCCTCCGGCGATGCCGACGACGATTGATGCGCGGTCCGACGAACCCGACGGCGTCCGAATGACCCCGACCGAGCGACCATGACGGATCCGAACGCGGCCGCGCCGCCTCCGGCCGACGCTTGCCCGCCCCCGCCGGCCCCCGCCGGCCCGTCCGGCCTGCAGGCGGCCCTGGTGCGGTTCGCCGTGCGCCGGCCGGGGATCGTCGTCGCCCTGGCGCTGGCCCTCGTCGTCTACGGTCTGGCCGCCCTGACTTCAGCCAAGTACGACGTCTTCCCGGAATTCGCCCCGCCCAGCGTCACGGTGCAGACCGAGGCGCCCGGCCTCAACCCCGAGCAGGTCGAGGTGCTGGTCACCCAGGCCGTCGAGGGCGCCGTCAACGGCCTGCCCGGCCTCGCGAGCCTGCGGTCGAACGCGATCCAGGGCGTCTCGGTGGTGACCGCGACGTTCCGCGCCGGCACCGACATCCATCGGGCGCGCCAGCTCGTCGGCGAGCGGCTGGCGGGCGTCGCCGGGCGGCTGCCGCAGGGCGTGACCGCGCCGACGATGACGGCGCTCACCTCCTCGACGAGCGCGATCCTGCTCGCCGGGCTGACCTCGGACTCGCGCTCGCTCATGGACCTGCGAACCGTCGCCGACTGGCGGGTGCGCCTGCGCCTGCTCGCCGTGCCGGGGGTCGGCGAGGTGCTGGTCTATGGCGGCGACGTCCGCTCGATCCGCATCCAGGTCCGGCCGCGGGACCTCGTCCGCTTCCGCATCGGGCTCGCCGACGTGCTCGCCGCCGGCCGCAAGGCGACGGGCGTGCGCGGCGCCGGCTTCATCGACACGGTCAACCAGCGCATCACCCTGCAGACCGAAGGGCAGTCGGTGACGCCGGCGGCGGTCGCCCGCACGGTGCTGATCAACGAGGGCGGCGCCAGCGTGGTGCTGGGCGACGTCGCCGACGTGGTGAACGGCCCGGAGCCGGCGATCAGCGCCGCCCTGGTCGACGGCAAGCCGGGCGTCCTGATGATGATCGGTGCGCAATACGGCGCCAACACCGTCGAGGCCGCGGCCGGGGTCGAGGCGGCCCTCGCCGAGCTGCGGCCCGGGCTTGCCAAGGACGGCATCGTCCTGCGCGACGACCTCTTCCGCCCGGCCGAATTCGTCGCCCAGGCCACCGGCCACGTCCGCCAGGCCCTGGCGCTCGGCGGGATCCTCGTCGTCGCAGTCCTGGTGATCTTCCTGTTCGACTGGCGCACGGCGCTGATCAGCGCGACGGCGATCCCGCTCTCGCTCATCGGCGCGGTCCTGGTGCTCGGCGCCTTCGGCCTCAGCCTCAACACGATGACGCTGGGCGGGCTCGCCATCGCGATCGGCGAGGTGGTGGACGACGCGGTGATCGGCGTCGAGAACGCGATGCGCCGCCTGCGGGAGAACCGGCGCCTCGCCGCGCCCCGGCCGGAGGCCGGGGTGGTGCTCGACGCCATCCTGGAGGTCCGGGTCTCGGTCGCCTACGCGACCTTCGCGGTGCTGCTGGTGTTCCTGCCGGTGCTGGCGCTCACCGGCGTGCCCGGCCGCCTGTTCGGGCCCCTGGCGCTCGCCTACATCCTGGCGGTCCTGGCCTCCCTGGTGGTGGCGCTCACCGTCACCCCGGCCCTGGCGCGCCTGCTGCTCGCGGGGCGCAAAACCCCGCCGCACGGGACCCAGCCGCGCAAGACCCTGCCGGCGCGGGAGCCGCCGGTCGCCCGGGCGGTGCGCGGCGCCTATGTCCGGCTGCTGCGGGCCCTGGCGCGGCACCCGGCCCTCGTCGCCGCGGCGGGGCTCCTCGCGGTCCTCGCCAGCGCCGTGCCGGTGCCGTCCTTCGGCGGCGCCTTCCTGCCCGACCTCAAGGAGGGGCACTTCATCCTGCACATGGCGACCGCCCCGGGTACCTCCCTGCAGGAGACGCTGCGGCTCGGCGGCCACGTCACGGCGGGCTTGAAGGCGATCCCCGAGGTGCGGGCCGTCGCCCAGCAGGTCGGCCGGGCGGAAGCCGGCTACGACCTCGGCGGGACGCACGAGAGCGAGATCCACATCGACCTCGCGCCGGATCTCGACGGGCAGGCCCAGGAGCGGGCCGAGGCCGCGATCCGCGCGCTGATGGCGGCAACGCCCGGCGCGACCTTCTCGCTCAAGACCTTCCTCACCGAGCGCATCGAGGAGGTGGTGTCGGGCTTCACCGCCCCGGTGGTGGTGAGCGTCTACGGGACCGACCTCGACCGGATCGAGGCGGCGGCCCGGGACGTGGCCCGGGAGCTCGCGGAGGTCCGGGGTGCCGTCGGCATCCAGCTCCGCTCGCCGGCCGGCCTGCCGCAGATCAACCTCTCCCTGCGCCCCGCCGACCTGCGCCACTGGGGCCTCGACGCGATCGAGGTGCTGGAGCTCGCCCGCACCGCCTTCCAGGGCGACACGGTCGGCCAGTCCTACGAGGGCAACGCGGTGTTCAACGTCGTGGTCGTCCTCGATCCGGCCGCCCGCTCGCGGCTGTCGAGCCTCGGCGACCTGCCGCTTCGCACCCCCGGGGGTAGCATCATCCGCCTGTCGCAGGTCGCCGACGTCTACGAGACGGTCGGGCGCTACGCCGTCGCCCATCACGGCGCCCGGCGGGTGCGGGTGGTGACCGCGAACGTCGAGGGCCGGGACGTCGCCTCGTTCACCGAGGCCGTGAAGCGCAAGATCGCCCGCGAGGTGAAGCTGCCGCCGGGCGTCTATGTCGGCGTCGGGGGAGCGGCGGAGGCGCAGGCACAGGCCCGCCGCGACCTCGCGCTCTATGCCGGGCTGTCCGGGATCGGGATCCTGCTGCTGCTCGCGGTCGTCACCGGGTCGCCCGCCAACCTCGCGCTGATCCTCGTCAACCTGCCCTTCGCCTTCGTCGGCGGGGTGCTGGCGGTGGCCGCGACCGGCGGCCTCGTCTCCCTCGGGGTCGTCGTCGGCTTCGTGACGCTGTTCGGCATCTCGCTGCGCAACACGATCATGATGGTCGCGCATTACGAGCACCTCGTCCTCGTCGAGGGCCGGCCCTGGGGCGCCGCCACGGCGATCGAGGGTGCCGCCGACCGCCTGGTACCGATCCTGATGACCTCCCTGGTCACCGGCCTCGGCCTCCTGCCGCTCGCGCTCGGCGCCGGCGAGCCCGGTCGCGAGATCGAGGGTCCGATGGCGATCGTGATCCTCGGCGGTCTCGCCAGCTCGACGCTCCTGAACCTCACGGTCCTGCCGGTTCTGGCGCAGCGCTTCGCGCGGTTCCACCGGCCGGACGGTTGCGAGGACCGGCGCGCCTGAGCGACGCCCGCCTCCTCTCCCGGCGCGGGACCGCGTCCGGATTCAGGCGGCGCGCACCCGGCCGTACCGGATGATCGCATGGTCCGGGATCGACGGGGCGCCGGGCTTGGTGGCACCCCTGTCCCCGGCCGGACCCTCGTCCTTGGATGAAGTCTTGACCCTGGACGAGGTTGTTGCGGCGACAGCAGGCGCGTCCTGCGGCAGGACCGCGCCCGCCTCGAGCAGCGTGTCGATCTCCTCCTTCGGCATCGGCTTGCCGAACAGGTAGCCCTGGCCGAAGTCGCAGCCCTGGCCGGAGAGCCAGTCGACGCTGGCATCCGTCTCGATGCCCTCGGCCGTCGTCACGAGGCCCAGGCTGCGCCCGAGGCTGATGATGGCGTCCACCAGCTTGGCGCGCTCCTCGCTCAGGGTGATGGTGTCGACGTAGGAGCGGTCGATCTTGAGCTTGTCGAACTTCAGCTCGCGCAGGTGGTAGAGGCTCGAATAGCCGGTGCCGAAATCGTCCAGCGCGATGCGCACGCCGAGGTTCTGCAGCGACGTCAGGGTGGTGCGCGCCGCCTCGAGATCCTGCACCAGGGCGCTCTCGGTGATCTCGACCTCCAGGCGCCGGGGCGAGAAACCGGTCTCGGCCAGGATGCCGAGGAGGCGCTGCGCGAGGCCGCGATCCTGGAACTGCTGGGGCGCGATGTTGATCGCCAGCTGCAGGTGCGAGGGCCAGGATACCGCGTCCCGGCACGCCTGCTGCAGCAGCCGGTAGCTGAGGTCGGCGATCATGCCGGTCTCCTCGGCGATCCCGATGAACTGGTCCGGGCCGAGCAGGCCGCGGGTCGGGTGGCGCCAACGCGCCAGCACCTCGAAGCCGACGCAGTCGCGCCCCGGCAGCGCGACGACCGGCTGGTAGAACGGCTCGATCTCGCCGCGCTCGACGGCCTCGCGCAGCTCCGCCTCGAGCGCCGCCCGCTCGCGCAGCTCGGTGTCCATGGCGTCCTCGAACACCCGGAAGGTACCGCGGCCCTCGCGCTTGCCCTGGTACATCGCTAGGTCGGCCGCGTGCAGGAGCGCGTCCGCATCGTGTTCGGCGGTGACGAGGGCGATGCCGATGGTCGCGCCGATCTTGACCTCGCCGTCGTTCCAGCCGATCGGCGCGGTGAGGCTCGCGATCGCCTGCTGGGCCAGCCGCTTGATGGTCTCGAGGCTGCCCGTGAACGGCACCAGCAGGGCGAACTCGTCGCCGCCCAGGCGCGCGGCCATGCCGCCGGCCGGCAGCAGCTCCTGGAGGCGGTCGGCCACCGTGCACAGGACCGCGTTGCCGGCGGCGTGGCCGTAGAGGTCGTTGACGGGCTTGAAGCGGTCGAGGTCGATCAGGAACACCGCGGCGCGCTCGCCCTCGCCCATCCGCTCCCGCGCCCGCTCCACCGCCTCGACGAAGTGGCGCCGGTTGGTCAGGCCCGTCAGGGCGTCGTGGCGCGCGATCGCCTCGGCCTGCCTGGCCGCAGCGTCGCGCTCCAGCATCGTGCGGCGCAGCGTCAGCGACTTGCGGATGATCGCCCCGAACAGCGCGATGCCCATGCAACCGGCCAGCATGACGAGGTCGAGCAGGCCGTGCCGCAGCGAGAAAGCGATCACGACCTCGAAGATGCCCAGGACGCTGCCGATGAGGTAGCAGCCGGCGCCGATGATCAGCAGGCAGAGGGTTTCATATAACTCGCCCTTACCCCAGGACTTGCTCCGGCTGCGAGACCGGCTCCGGGATCCGACCCAAGACTTGCTTACCGCCCTCGCCATTTATCGCCCCGGCTCGACGCCCAATCGGTCTGTCGTACCATCTCGGGCTGACCGTGCCGTTAACCGGCACGCTTCGGATTCGAGGATCGGGCGATCCGGCGCGGCGGCGCGCCGGGTCCCGGGGTCAGTCGCGCCGCTCGGAGGCGCCGTCGCTCGGCAGGACGAAGACCTGTCCCGGATAGATGAGGTCGGGATCGCGGATCTGGTCCTGGTTCGCGTCGTAGATCACCGTGTAGCGGTCGCCCTCGCCGTAGGCGCGCCGGCTGATCCTCCACAGGCTGTCGCCCCGCGCGATGCGGGCCGTGGCGACCTCGGGGACGTGGACGGTCGCAGCCGTCCCGTCGCCTCCGCGGCCGCGCGTGCTCGACGTCTCGAGCGGATCGACGACGGCCGGCCGGCCGGACCGGGCCTCGGCCGTCCCCTGCCCCGGCGCGGTCGGCGCCGTGCCGGGATGTGCGGCGTACCCGGGTGCCGCGGTATTCGGGGCGGCATACTCGACCCCGTCGTCATCCGCCGGATCGGGCGCCGTGAACGGAACCTCGGCGCGGGCCCGGACCGCCCCGGTCGCAGGGTCCATCCGGTCGAGCCGGACCGTGTAGGTACCCGGCTTCACGCCCCGCCCGATGGTGAAGGTCACGGTGCCGTCGGGCGCCACGGTGGCCGGGGCGATCAGCGTGTCGTTCAGGTACAGCCGGATCGCCGCGCCGGCGGGCGCCCGCGCGGTGACGAACAGCCGTCCGCCCGGATGGGAATCGATGCTGAGGATCGTCGGCGGTGCCACCGCGCCCGCACCCGCTTCCGGCTCGTCCGCCCGGGCCTGAGAGGCACTCGACGGTGTCTCGCCGGCCGGACGACCCGCCTCGCCCTCGCGCGGCGCCTGCCGTCCCGGCTCGGCGGCCGTGCCCGACCGGGCCTCCTGCGCGCGATCCGGCTGCGACAGCACCCGGGTCGGGGCGTCGGGGGACGTGAGGGCGACGAGCGGCCGGGCATCCTTTGCGGGCGCGATCACCACGGCGACCCGGACCGGGGAGCGCTGCTCGCGGCCGTCGGCGTCGACCGCCCGCAGCGTGACCTCGCTGCCGCCGCTCGGAAGCGCCCGGGGCGTGACGGCGAAGCGGCCCGCGGCATCGGCTCGGGCGCTCGCCACGGGCCGGCCGTCGACGAGTAGCTCGACGGTGGCGTTCGGCGCCGCCCGGCCGGCGATCACGGCGTCGCCGTTCGGCTCGACGCGCACCACGTCGAAGCTCGGTGCGGGCGGGGTCGCGGTAACGCGTCCCTGCGCGTCGGCTCCCGCCCCGGGCGTCGGCACCGCGTCGCGCGGCGCAGGACCTGCGGGCATGTCCGCTTGCGGTGCCGGCGCGGCTCCGCCGCCGGGCCGGGCGGGCGACAGCGCGGCGAGCGGCCGTCCCCGGCCCTCCTGGGTGACCGACCTCGGCCGCGGGCGCGCGTCGGGGTCGAGGAGGACGATCCAGGCCGCGCCCGAGGCGAGCAGCAAGCCCGCGAGCCCCGCGACGGCCATGCGCCGACGGCCCGCCGTCCGGGCGACCGGTACCGGGACGGCGACGAGGTCGCGTCCCCGGTCCGGCGCCGCGATCCTGGCCTTCGGGCGCCCTCCGAAGAGCGCCCGGATCACGCCGAGGCCCATGAGGGCGCCGAGCAGCGCGGTGACGAGGATGCGGTGCAGGCGAGCGATCATGGACGCGGTCTCTCCTGGGACTTGTCTCTTCCCGGGTGCTCTCCCGGCGTCGCGGAGGTCCGCTCGGCTCCGGTGCGCGGCCGCGTCCCGGAGGGACCGCCGCGCACCGGACGACGCCGGGCTCAGCCGAGGCGGCGGCCGTCGGTCGCGTAGCGATCGATCGCGAAAGGCAGGTCGCGCGACAGGCGCGCCAGGATCTCCGACCGGCTCAGGCCGGTCTGGTGGATCAGGTGGTCGAGGGTCGTCGGGCCGATCGCGCGCTCGAGATCCGCCTCGGCGATGGCCTGGTTGGCGCCCTGGTCGACCCAGGACCGCGCGGTCGCGCCGTGGCCGCTATGCGTGAAGTGCTCGACGAGTTCGCTCAGGCCGCTCGCCAGGAGGCCGCCGACCCCGGCCGACCCCACCCCGCCGAGGACGCGCTCCAGGCCTGACGGCAACGTCGCGCCGGGGACGGGCCGGGCCTCCGGCACCGGGGGCACGCTCGACCGGTGGAGGTCCCGGTCGGGACCGCCCAGCCACTCGGCGATCTTGTCCCGGTTCTGGTAGCCGGCGACCGCCAGGAGGCCCAGCAGGGCGGTCATCGACGGATATCCCTTGCTCATGTCCCTCTTCCTTCCGGCGACGCGAGCCGCCCTTCGGCCCCGTCGCCGGTACGGCGACGGTGGGTCACAAACAGATCGCGCGCTAACCTGTTCCGAGGAAAAATACTCCCTACCCAGTATAACCACATCATTGACGCAGGGATTTCCACCGCCAGCGATGCGACCGGCCGTTGCGTTCGCGCAGCCCCGGCCCCACTGGCATTGGCGCGCCCGTCGCGGCTGCACGAAGTTTGGGCGGAGAACCGCGTCCGATCCGGCGCCGCCGCGCCCTGGCGGGTCGACCGAACGATCCCGGGAGGCGCTCCGGACGCCACTGGATGCCGCGTTTTTTCGCATCCCGCCGGATGACCCGCGATTGACATCAGGATCGGCTGCCGTCCTTATGTCTAATCATATTAACCCGTCGGCCTCGCCCTTCGCGCCGACCGGTCCTGTGGGAGGCCCGCGTGAACAAGCGTCTCTTCGTGCAGATCACTCTCGGTCTCGGTCTGGTGATGGCCGTCCCGGCGATGGCCCAGGCCCAGGACGCGCAAGCCAAGGACGCGCTGGCGCGCGTCAAGGCCGAGGGCGTCCTCAAGGTCGGCACCGAGACGGCCTTCGCGCCCTTCGACTTCATCGACGCGACCGGCGAGCATGCCGGCTTCAACGTCGACGCCTTCGCGGAGGTCGGCAAGGAGCTCGGCGTCAAGATCAAGTGGGTGGAGCTGCCCTGGGACGGCGTGCTGCCGGCCCTCGAGGCGGGCCAGTTCAACATGGTGGCGGGGCCCGCCACCATCACCAAGGCGCGCCTGGAGCGTTACCGCTTCCTGTCCCCGGTCGCCGAGGCGACCGTCGCCATCCTGAAGGGCGCGAAGGACGACTCGATCCAGAAGCCCGAGGACATCGCCGGCAAGACCGTCGGCGCCGGCAAGGCGACGGCCCAGCTCGCCCAGCTCAAGACCTACGCGGCGACCCTGCCGAAGCCGGTCGAGATGCGCGAATATCCGGGCTTCAACGAGGCCTATGCGGACCTCGCGGCGCGGCGCATCGCGGCGGTGGCGAACTCGCTGCCGAACATCGCCTACGTCGCCTCGAAGCAGCCCGGCACCTTCGCGGTCGTCAAGCCGCCCTTCGGCCAGAAGAGCTATTTCGGTTATATCGGCACCAAGAAGCCCGACGATCAGGCCCTGCTCGATGCCGTGCAGACCGCGCTCGTCAAGATCAAGTCAGACGGCCGCATGAAGAAGCTGCAGGAGAAGTGGTTCGGCACCGCGTTCGACACGCCGGACGTCGCGCCCGAGCCGAGCTTCTGACGCGGCGGCCGGTCTCGAGCGCCCGATGTCCCCCCGGCTGTTCGAACTGATGCTCAAGGCGGCCGGCTACACGGTCGCCATCAGCGTCGCGGCGATCGCGATCGGCCTCCTGATCGGCCTCCTGGTCTGCGCCGCCAAGCTCTCGCCGCGGCCGTGGCTGCGCTGGCCGGCGACCCTGTTCGTGAGCTTCTTCCGGGGCGTTCCGCTCCTCGTCCAGCTGCTCCTGATCTACAATCTCCTGCCGGTCCTCGGGCTCGCGGTGCCGAGCGTGGTGGCGGCGCTGATCGGGCTGTCGCTCTGCACCGCCGCCTACCAGGCGGAGAACCTGCGCGGCGGCTTCACCAGCGTGCCGCGCGGCCTGCTGGAGGCCGCCGACATGGCCGGCCTGTCGCCCTGGCAGCAGTTCCGCCGCATCCGCGCGCCGATCGCGCTGCGGCTCACCGTCCCGGCGCTCGTCAACGAGGCGATCCTGATCCTGAAGGCGTCCTCGCTGATCTCGGTGGTCGGCGTCGTCGAGCTGACGCGCACGGCCCAGAACCTCGCCGCCTCGACCTACGAGCCGCTCCTGTTCTACTCGGCCGCGGGCGGCCTCTACCTGGCGATCAACTGGCTGGTGGCGGCCGGCGGCAGCCTGACGGAGCGCGCGCAGCGCCGGGGGCGTCTCGCATGAGCTTCGACGTCTCGGTCGTCCTCGCGGCGCTGCCCGCCATCCTGTCGGGGCTCAAGGTCACGCTCGGCATCTGGCTCGCCGCGGCGGCGATGGGCGTCGTCCTCGGCTTCGTCGTCGCCGCGCTGCGGCATTTCGGGCCCGCGCCCCTCGGCCTCGCCCTGCGGCTCGTGGTCGAGGTGCTGCGCGGCACCCCGTTCCTCGTGCAGATCTTCCTGCTCTATTTCGGCGGGCCGTATGTCGGGCTCAGCCTCGATCCGGTGCCGGCCGGGCTCCTCGGCCTGACCGTCTACGCCGCCGCCTACTTCTCCGAGATCTTCCGGGCGGGCTTTGCCGCCGTGCCGCGGGGCCATGTCGAGGCCGCGCACTGCGTGGGCCTCACCCGGGCCCAGATCGTCCGGCGCATCCTCGTCCCCGAGATGACCATGCTGGTCCTGCCGCAATGCGTGAACATGGCGGTGATCCTGGTCAAGGAGACGGCCGTCCTGTCGGTGATCGCGGTGCCGGAGGCGACCGGGGTCATCAGCGCCATCGGCTCGCAGCAATACGCCTTCCTGGAGGCGCTGTTCCTGCTCGCAGTCATCTACTGGGGGCTGGTCGAGGCCTGCGGCTGGGCCGGCCGGATGATCGAGCGCCGGCTCTCGAAGTTCAGGTTCGCATGACGCTTCCCCCTTCCGCCATCGCCATCCGCGGCCTGTGCAAGAGCTACGGCAAGGCCGAGGTCCTGCACGACATCGACCTCGAGATCGCCCGGGGGGCGACCACCTGCCTGATCGGCCCGTCGGGCTCGGGCAAGTCGACCCTCCTGCGCTGCATCGCCTTCCTGGAGGAGGCGACGCGCGGCACGATCCTCATCGACGGGCAGCCCCTCGGCTTCGAGGAGCGGCCCGACGGCAAGCGGGTGCGCCTGCCCCCGCACCGGATCCGCGCGGTGCGCGCCGGCATCGGCATGGTGTTCCAGCAGTTCAACCTGTGGCCGCACATGACGGCGCTCGGCAACGTCACCGAGGCGCTCGTCACCGTGAAGGGCCTGTCCCGGGCCGAGGCCGATGCGCGCGGCATGGCGCAGCTGCGCCGCGTCGGCCTCGAGGCGCGGGCCCGGCACTATCCGTCCGAGCTGTCCGGCGGCCAGCAGCAGCGCGTCGCGATCGCCCGCGCCCTGGCCCTCGAGCCCGCGATCCTGCTATTCGACGAGCCGACCGCCTCGCTCGATCCCGAGCTGACCGGCGAGGTGCTGAACGTCATGCGCGACCTCGGGGCCGAGGGCATGACGATGGTGGTCGTGACCCACGAGATCGGCTTTGCGGCGACCGTCGGCCAGCGCATCGCCTTCCTGGACCACGGGCGCGTCCTGCTGAACGGCACCCCGGGCGAGCTGTTCGCCGCGCCCCGCCACCCGCGCCTGACGCAGTTCCTCGAGACCTATCTCGATCGCGGGGCGGCGATGCTGCTGCAGCCCGCGTGAGCGCGCCGGGCCGGACGACCCGCCCCGCAGCCTCCCCGCCCTCCGTGCTCCCGGAAGGCTCGACCCGCCTCCCCGAAGGCTCGACCCGCCACGACCACATCGTCGAGGACATCCGCGCGCTGATCGTCGACGGGCGCTGGCCGCCGGGATCCCAGCTCCCGGTCGAGACCGAGCTCGCCGAGCGCTACGGCGTGTCGCGCATGACGATGAACAAGGCGCTCGGCCAGCTCGCCCGCGAGGGCTTCCTCGTCCGGCGCAAGAAGAGCGGCACGCAGGTCGCCCAGCCGCGCGCCGAATCGGCCGTGGTGGCGATCGCCGACATCCGCGACGAGGTCCGCAGCTCGGGCCGCGCCTACCGCTTCCAGCTGCTCGCCCGCCGGATGCGGCCGGGCAAGGAGGAGGACGCGCTGCTCCTCGGGGGTCCGCCCGGGGGTGCCGAGGTCCTGTGGCTGCAGGGCCTGCACCTGGCCGACGGCCGCCCGTTCTGCCTCGAGACCCGGCTGATCAACCCGGCGGTCGCCGAGGGCGCCAAGGGCCAGGACTTCACCGCGCTCGCCCCGGGGGCCTGGCTGCTCGAGGCGGTGCCCTGGAGCGTGGCGAGCCACCGCGTCCGCGCGGTGAACGCGGCCGCGGCCGAGGCCAAGCTCCTGGAGCTCGCGGTCGGCGAGGCGTGCCTGGAGATCGTCAGGCGCACCCAGGTCGCGAGCGCCTGGGTGACCGGCGTCCGGCTCCTCTATCCCGGCAGCGAGCATCAGCTCGTGGCGAATTTCGGCCCGGATGCCGGCGAGGCGTCCACCCGGGGGTGACGCCTCGCGGTCCGACGCCGGACGACGGCGTCCGGGCTTCCGTCACGCGTCCGCGGCCGCGAACCGGCCGTAGCCGCCGTCGCGATACAGCAGGGGATCGCCCGGGCAGGCGCCGACCGCGCCGGCGATCCGGGCGATCAGGACCGCGTGCGTGCCGTAATCGTGGCAGACGTCGATCGCGCAGAACAGGGTCGCGTCGGCCTCCTCCAGCCAGGGCAGTCCCTCGATCGCCTCGCTGTCGGCGCGCAGCGCCCGCCAGGTGCCGTGGTCGAAGCGCGCGGCCGACGGCGCCTGGGCGATGGCGGCGGCGAGGTCCCGGTGGGCCGCCGCCATGATGCCGAGGGAGAAGGCGCCGCGCGCCCGCAGGGCCGCGTGCGACGACGCCGTCCGGTTGACGCAGACGAGGAGCGAGGGCGGATCCATCGAGACCGAGGTGACGGCGGTCGCCAGCATGGCGTGGCGCGCCGCCTCGTGCTCGGTCGCGACCAGCGCCACGGTCGCGCCGATCCCGCGCCACAGCTGCCGGAAGGTCTCGGCATCGCCCGGCAGGAGCGCGGGACCGGCCCGCTCGCCGCCCGTCGCCTCGCCGGGATGCGCGGCCCGTGGAGCACCCGGCATCCGGGTTGCCGTCGCCAGGGTCATGCCCGGTCCCTCCCGCGGGCGAGCGCGTGACGGTTCGGCGGGGTCGAGAGACCGAGATTCTCCCGCAGCGTCGTCCCCTCGTATTCCTCGCGGAAGAGGCCGCGGCGGCGCAGCTCGGGCACGACGAGGCGGGTGAAGTCCTCCAGGCTCGACGGCAGGGTCGGGCACATCAGGATGAAGCCGTCCGCGGCCTTCGTCTCGAACCATTCCTGCATGAAGTCGGCGACCTCGGCCGGCGTGCCGGTGAGCCCGTTGCCGGTATGGCGGCGGGCGTAATGCGTGATCAGCTCGCGCATCGTGTGGCCTTGCGTGACGAACTCCTTCAGCTCCTCGAACATCGCCTTCGACCCCTTGGCCGTGGCGGGCATCCGGTCCATCGGGAACGGCTTGTCGAGGTCGGCGCCGTGGAGGTCGGTCTCCAGGAATTCCTGCAGCATCAGCAGGCCGACATCGGGGTGCATCATCGCGACCAGCGCCTCGGCCTTCGCCTCCGCCTCCTCGCGCGTCTCGCCGACGTTGATGACGATGCCGGGCAGGATCTTGAGGTCGTTCGGGTCGCGGCCGTACCGGGCCATCCGTCCCTTCACGTTGGCGTAGAAGGCCCGGTTCTTCTCGATGTTCGAGGCCAGCGAGAACACCATCTCGGCGGTGCGGGCGGCCAGCTCCATGCCCTGCTCGGAGCCGCCGGCCTGCGCGATCACCGGCCGGCCCTGCGGCGTGCGGGCGATGTTGAGCGGGCCGCGCACCTGGAAGTGCTTGCCCTTGTGGTTGAGCGTGTGGAGCTTGTCCTTGTCGTAGTAGACGCCGCTCTCCCGGTCGAGGAGCAGGGCGTCGTCCTCGAAGCTGTCCCAGAGCCCGAACACCGTGTCGAGGAATTCCTCGCCGCGCTCGTAGCGCTCGGCATGCGGCGGCAGTCCCTCGCGGTTGTAGTTGTAGCCGGTCTCGTCGTGGTCCGAGGTCACGACGTTCCAGGCGATGCGGCCGCGGGAGATGTGGTCGGCCGAGGCGAACAGCCGGGCGACGTTGTAGGGCTCGTAGTAGCTCGTCGAGGCCGTCGCCACGAACCCGATCCGGTCGGTGTGCTGCGACAGGGCCGTGATGGCGGTGATCGGCTCGAAGCGGTTCATCTTCGTCGGGTTGCGGGCGAGCGCGCTCGCTTCCCCGATCGCGCTCGCCGGGCTGTCGGCGAAGAACATGAAATCGAGCTTCGCGGCCTCCGAGACCTTCGCGCAGTGGGTCAGGTGGCCGAGGTCGTTGGCGCCGCGCACGTCGCTGCCCGGGTGCAGCCATGCCGCCGGGTGGAAGCCGAACGTGTAGACGAAGGTGCCCAGCTTGAGCTTGTCCGGTCGGGTCATTCACGGCTCTCCTGAAGGGACGGCGCGGCCTCGGTGCCGGCCAGTATGCCCGGGTCCGGGCTTGCGGGGAGTGCAGGGATTCTGCTTCATGATTTAGAAAATCTGCTCGGGGCCGGCCGCGCGCCGGGTCCCGGGCGATATGGCGGAGGTGTCATGCCGGAGGTCTCGTGTCCCCCCTCCCTCCGCTGAAGGCGCTCCAGGCCTTCGACGCCCTCGGGCGGACCGGCAGCGTCGCGCTCGCCGCGGCGGATCTCGGGGTGACGCCGGGGGCGATCAGCCAGCAGCTGCGCAAGCTTGAGGAGGCGGTGGAGGCGCGGCTCGTCGAGCATGACGGCCGGGGCCTGCGCCTGACGCCGCTCGGGACGACGTACCACGCGCAGATCCGCCAGGGCTTCGCGGCCTTCGCCGATGCCGCCGCCACCCTCCGGGAGGCGAGCGCGGACGTCATCGTGCTGTCCTGCCTGACGACCGTGCTCGGCAAGTGGATCGGCCGCCGGATGCGCGACTGGACCGCACTGGAGGCTACCGCCCGGGTCTCGCTCGTCGGCAGCGACGCGGAGCCGGACCTGGCGCAGGGCGGGGTCGACATGCGGATCTATTACGGCGGCCGCCGCCATCCGCCGCACCATGCCGAGCTCTTCGTCGACCACATCGTGCCGGTCTGCGCGCCGGCCCTGATCGAGGGCCGGCACCTCTCCGGCCCGGACTACATCCTGCGCTTTCCCCTTTTGCACATCGCCTGGGATCCGCGGTTCGGCGCCAATCCCGGCTGGGCCGAATGGGGCCGGCTGATCGGCGCCCGGCCTCCGGCCGCCAACCTGACCTACGGCCTGTCGGGCAGCGCCATCGACGCGGCTTTGGCCGGCCAGGGCTTCGTGCTCGGGCAGATCGCCTTCATCGGGCCGGAGCTCGAGACGGGCAAGCTGGTCGTCCCCTTCGACCTGCGCCTGCCCCTGCCCGAGCCCTACTACCTAGCCTGGAACCCCGATTCCCTGAGGAAGACCGGGGCGCGGGCCTTCCACCGCTGGCTCCTCGGCGAGGGCCGGGCCCAGGGCCTCGTCTCAGCGCCTCCGTCACGAGGGTGAGAGGGGATCGATCTCCACCGCGAAGAGGTCGACCGGGTCGTCGCCCCCGGCGACCGTGGCACCGCCCTCGCCCAGCAGCGCGTCGCCGCGTCGGAGTGGCACCTCCCGGCCGTCGACCGCGACGAGCGAGGGACCGGCGGCGACGAGGACGATCCAGCGCCCGCGCAGGACGGCGGACGGGTGGGCTCCCCGGAGCCGCGCCACCCGTTGCCGGCAGGCCCGCCGCCGGGTCATGACGTTGAGGTCGGTGACCGGCCCGCCGACGAGGCGGGCGAAGGCCGGGACGTCGCCCGGGAAGGCGAGCGGCGCGGTGGCCGGCATGAGGCGATGCGCGCCCTGCCCCTCCACCGACAGATCCAGGCCGGCGCCGTCGAGGACGGCCAGCGTCCGGTCGATGCCGGGAAAGCACGAGAACGGACCGTCGGCCGCGACGGTCGCCATCGAGACGCGCCAGTCGAACCCATCGAGCCCGGGAACGGCGGGATGGACGGCGACCTCGACGGTCTCGCCGCCGCCGTTCTTCCACGGCATGCGCGCGTGATCTTCGGCCCTCAGGAGGCGCATGGGGCATGATCCTTATGGGCGAGATCGCTCCCGCGGCCCGGGCTGACCCGTCGCCGGCCGTCACGGCTCCAGGTTCGCGGAGCCGGCCGACCCGGGCAAGCCGGCCCCGCCCGGGCATCCACAGCAGGTATCCGTCGCGCTGCACCGGGCCGAGACCCGAAACCTGACGGTTCGGCAACGCCGTCTTCAGCCCCGGTTCAACGGGTGGGCGCGACAGTGGCGACATGCCGGCGGTCATCACCGCCCGAGCGTTGCCACACTCGAGTCGCCCGCCATGACCGCGCGCTCCCTGATCCTCGGTGCCTTCGCGCTCCTCGCCCTCGCGGGCCCGGTTGCGGCGGCCGATCTCGACGATTACCCGCCGCCGCGCTTCGAGGGCCGGAGCGAGTGGCGCCCGACCCCTCCGCCCCCTCCCGAGCCGCCCCGCTTCGAGAGCCGAGGCGAGTGGCGCCCGGCGCCTCCTCCTCCCCCGCCGCGCTTCGCGCAGGGCCCGGGACCCTGCCGGGTCTTCGTCAAGCGCCGCATCGACGCCGACGGCGACGAGGTGGTGCGCCGGGTGCGGGTCTGCGACGAGGCGCCGGAATACCGCGACCGCCCGCGCTGGGACGGCCCGCCCCCCTGGCGCCGCCACCGGCACTGGGAGGACGAGGGCGGGGACGGGCGCTGGTAGGCGCCTCAGCCGACGATCGGGATCTCCTCCCCGATCGTTACCTCGCTGCGATCGACCCGGCAGATGAAGGCATGCGCCCCCACCCCGGCGGCCCGCGCGCGCTGGAACGCGGCGGCAAAGCCCGGGTCGAGGTCGCCGGCGACCGCGAACCGCTCGGCCCGCATCTGCACCACCCAGATCACCATCGCCCGCCCGCCGAGCCGCACCACCTCGGCGAGCTCGTCCATGTGGCGGGCGCTGCGGGCGGCGACGCAGTCGGGAAATTCGGCGAGGCCGGGCTCCCGCATCAGGTGGCAGTTCTTGACCTCTACGTGGATCGGGCCGTTGGCGTCGCCGGCCAGGAAATCGACCCGGCTCGCCCGGCCGTAGGCCACCTCCGCCCGCCAGGAAGTCGCGCCTGCGAGCGGGGACAGGCGCCCCTCGTGAAAGGCCTCGGCCACCAGGGCGTTGGGGCGGGCGGTGTTGATGCCGACCCATTGCGGCCCGCCGGGGAGGTCGGCCTCGACCAGCTCCCACGACCAGGCGAGCTTGCGGGCCGGGTTGGTCGAGGCCGAGAGCAGCACCGGCCGGCCGGGCGCGACGAGACCGAGCATCGCGCCCGGATTGGCGCAATGCGCGGTGACGAGGCTGCCATCGGGCAGTTCGACATCGGCGAGGAAGCGCTTGTAGCGGCGCACCAGCCGCCCCTCGGTCAGCGGGCCGGGGAAGCGCATGGCACGGGATACGGGACGGGACACGGGGTGGACATGCCCGGCGCTTAACCGGCACGGGTCCGGGTGTCACGCTTGAGCCTCGGGGGAGGCCGCGATAAGGCGGGCATCGACCCCATCGCCCCCGGTCGCGGGGCGGCCACGAGGACATCCGATGTCTGACGCCAGCCCCGCCCCGGTCACCGCCGCCATCCTGGTGATCGGCGACGAGATCCTGTCCGGACGCACCAAGGACAAGAACATCGGCTACATCGCCGAGTACCTGACCAATTCCGGCATCGACCTGCGCGAGGTGCGGGTGGTGCCGGACGTCGCCGAGGAGATCGTGGCGGCGGTGAACGCGCTGCGGACCCGCTACACCTACCTGTTCACCACCGGCGGGATCGGCCCGACCCACGACGACATCACGGCCGATTGCGTGGCGCAGGCCGTCGGCGTCGGCATCGACGTCGACCCGCGGGCGCGGGCGATGCTGCTCGAGCGGATCAAGCCCGAGGACCTGAACGAGGCCCGCCTGCGCATGGCCCGGATCCCCTTCGGGGCCGAGCTGATCGAGAACCCGATCTCGAAGGCGCCGGGCTTCATGATCGAGAACGTGATCGTGATGGCGGGCGTGCCCTCGATCATGCAGTCGATGATGGATTCGGTCGCCCCGCGGCTGAAGACCGGCGCGCGGGTGACCGCCGAGACGATCGAGGCCGGCAACCTGCCGGAGGGCGGCTACGCCGAGGGCCTGGCGGTCATCGCCAAGGCGCATCCGGGCGTCTCGATCGGCTCATACCCGTCGATGACCCCGGCGGGCTTTCGCAACCAGATCGTGGTGCGCGGCCGCGAGCCCGAGGCGCTCGCCGCCGCGCGCACCGAGATCGAGGCGCTGCTGGCGCGCCTCCAAGCAGAGCGGACCTGAGAGACAATGGCTGCCCCGAGCGACAAGGCGTTTCCCGTTTCCTGGGACCAGTTCCACCGCGACGCCCGGGCCCTGGCCTGGCGCCTCGCCGGCGCCGGCCCGTTCGAGGCCATCGTGTGCATCACCCGCGGCGGGCTGGTGCCGGCCGCGATCGTGGCGCGCGAGCTCGGCATCCGGCTCATCGAGACCGTGTGCGTGGCGAGCTACCACGACTACCAGGAGCAGGGCTCGCTCCAGGTGCTCAAGGACGTGGCGCCGAGCATCCGCGCCATCGGCGACGGACGCGGCCGCGGCGTGCTGGTCCTCGACGACCTGACCGATACCGGCAAGACCGCCCAGGTGGTCCGCGCCATGCTGCCGGACGCCCACTTCGCCACGGTCTACGCCAAGCCCGCCGGCCGGCCCCTGATCGACACCTTCGTCACCGAGGTGAGCCAGGACACCTGGATCTACTTCCCGTGGGACATGGGGCTGTCCTACCAGGCGCCGATCCAGCCGGGAACCTCCGGTTAAGCTCACCGGCCGGTGAACGCGAATGCTCGCTTTCACCGGATCAGTTGAGCGGGGTCTTGGTCCTGTCGCCGCGCCGATCTTCCCGGCGGCCGATTCGATAAAATTGCGCAGATCCATTTCAGCGCGGGCCAGCAGGTCGGGCGGCACTCTCCTTCCTAACGAAGGGGATGGCTCAGATGACCACGGGTTTCGGGCGCAACGTGAAGCGGGTTCTGGTCGGCGCGGCCCTCGTCGCGGCGGCCTCGTGCGGGGCCGCTTCGGCCCAGACCCTGGCCGCCCTGCCGATGCCGAGCGTCGGCGCGCCCGAGCTCGGCCATGCCCGGCCGATCGTCGGCTGGATCGAGTTCTGCTCGCGCTACGCCTCGGAATGCGCCGTCGACGCGAGCGAGCCGGCCCAGGTCACGCTGACCCCGCGGCTGTGGCAGACGGTCACGACGATCAACCGCCAGGTCAACACCAGCTTGCGCGCCGTCACCGACCAGGAGCACTGGGGCGTGCCGGACCGCTGGGACCTCGCCGAGG
>NZ_JAZFXT010000014.1:0-55981 GCF_036448855.1 Methylobacterium ajmalii | reverse complement strand
CCCGAGCCTGGTCGCGATCGACCTCGACCTGTTCAAGCAGGTCAACGACCGGCACGGCCACCTCGCGGGCGACCGGGCGCTGGTCCACCTGGTCTCGGTCCTGCGCGCCGGCCTGCGCGAGGCCGACGCGATCGGGCGGGTCGGCGGCGACGAGTTCCTGGTCCTGCTCCCCGGGACCGATGCCGACCAGGCGCAGGTGGCGGCGGCGCGCCTGCGCGAGGCCCTGCGCCGCGCCCCGCTCACCCTCGACGACGGCACGGTGCTCCTGCTGTCGATGTCCTGCGGCTTCGCTCCGTGCCGGCCGGGCATGACCTTCGAGGATCTGGTCCACGCCGCCGACATGGCGCTCTACGGCGCCAAGCGCGCCGGGCGGGACGCGCGGGCCCGGCAGGAGCACGCCGCCCAGCGCCCCGCGCGCCGACCCCGCCGCGCCGCCCTCAGCGGTCGTGCTTGATGTAGGCGAAGCGCGGATCGGTCGGCGTGCCCTCCAGCGCGCCGCCCTCCAGCCCCGGCTGCCAGCCGACCACCTCCTCGATCTTCTTGGCCAGGGCAAAATCCTTCTCGGTCAGGCCCTTGGCCGAGTGGGTGGTGAGCCGCACCTCGACCCAGGCATAGGAGGCGGTGAGGTCCGGGTGGTGCCAGGCCGCCTCGGCGAGGTGCCCGACGGTGTTGATCACCATCAGGGTGCCCTTCCAGCTGTTCGTCCGGTAGGTGCGGGTGATCCAGCCATCGGCCTCCGTCCAGCCCGGCAGGGCGGCGAGGTGCGCGGCGATCGCCTCGGGGGCGAGGACGTCGTCTTTGTCGTTCGGCATGAGGCACGGTCTCCGTCCCGGCCCGCCGCCCGACGAGGGTCCAAGAGAGGACAAGGGTCCAAGAGAGGACGAGAGTCCAACAGACGGCGGCGGCCGATCCGCCGAGGGTGCGGCCTCGCGCCCCCGCAGGCAAGCGGTGGACGCCGCCGCCCGCGCCGCCTACCTCTGGCGGGGTAAAGACCGGCGGCAGGCAAGACCGGCGACGGGCCGGGCAGGAGGGAGGGGCGCCCATGCTCTCACGGCGTGGATTGATGGCGGCGGCCGGGCTGTGGCCGCTGGCGCCGCTGCTGCCCTCGGCCGCGCGGGCGCAGGGGGCGCCCGCCAGCCTGAAGGTCGGGCTCCTGCCGTTCGGCACCGTCTCCTGGGAGGCGGCGGTCATCAAGGCGGAGGGGATCGACGCGGCGGAGGGCCTCGACCTCGAGGGCGTGCGGCTCGCCGGGAGCGACGCCGCCCGCATCGCCTTCCAGGGCGGCCAGGTCGACACCATCGTGTCCGACCTGCTCTGGGCCGCCCGCCTGCGGGCGGAGGGCCGGGCGGTGAAGTTCCTGCCCTATTCCTCGACCGAGGGCGCCCTGATGGTGCCGGGCGACAGCTCCCTGACCACCGTCGCCGGCCTCGCGGGCAAGCGCCTCGGGGTGGCGGGGGGCCCGCTCGACAAGAACTGGCTGCTCCTGCGCGCACGGGCCCGCGAGAAGGACGGGTTCGACCTCGAGCGCGAGGCGCGCCCCGTGTTCGGCGCCCCGCCGCTCCTGATGCGCAAGCTCGAGACCGGCGAGCTCGACGCGGCGCTCCTATACTGGACCTTCTGCGCGCGGCTCGAGGCCAGGGGCTTTCGCCGCCTGATCGGCGCCGACGGCATCGCGGCGGCGTTCGGGGTCACGGGGCCGATCGCGCTCCTCGGCTACGTCTTCGACGAGGCGCTGCTGCAGCGCGCGCCGGCCGCGGTCGCGGGCCTCGCCCGCGCCTCGTCGCGGGCCAAGCGCGCCCTGGAGGCCGGGGACGCCGCCTGGGCGCCCGTGCGCCCGCTGATGGCGGCCGAGGACGAGGCGACCTACGCCACCCTCAAGCGCGCCTTCCTGGAGGGTATCCCGCGCCGGCCGGCCGCCGCGGAGCGCGCGGACGCCGAGCGCCTCTACGCGGTGCTGGCGCGGCTCGGCGGCGAGCGCCTGGTCGGCGCCGCCACGACCCTGCCGGCCGGGCTGTACTGGGACGGCGGGCCGAATGGCTGAGCGACGCGGCAGCCCCTCTCCGGCGCACGAGGCCAGGCTCGTCCCGTCCCACCCGCGACCTCGTCCCGAGGTGCGGAGCGATCGCGGATCGCGCAGGCTCGGAGGAGGGCTCCGGAGGCTGCGGCGATCCCTGGAGCCCTCCTTCGAGGCTGCTTTGCAGCACCTCAGGATGAGGTCGCGGAGGGGAGGGTCGGGGACGGCACCGGTCGGCTGGCCGATCGTGGGGCGGCTCGCTTGACGGCGCTCCTCGCCCGCCTCGCCTCGGCCCTCCTGCTGCTGGCCTGCTGGTGGCTGGCGAGCCGGTTCGTCGATCCCCGCACCCTGCCGTCGCCCGAGGCGGTGGCGGCGTTCGTGGGGCGGGAGGCGGCCTCCGGCGACCTGTTGCGCAACGTCGGCATCACGCTGTGGCGGGTCGTGGCCTCGTTCGTCCTCGCCATGGCGACCGGCGCGGTGCTCGGCATCGCGCTCGGGCGCTCGCGGACCGCCGACCGGCTCCTCGACACGCCGCTGCTCGTGCTCCTCAACACCCCGGCGCTGATCGTCACGGTGCTGGCCTATATCTGGCTCGGCCTGACCGAGACCGCGGCGATCCTGGCGGTGGCGCTGAACAAGATGCCGAACGTCGCGGTGATCCTGCGCGAGGGCGCCCGCGGGCTCGATCCCGGCCTCGAGGAGATGGCGCAGGCCTTCCGGTACGACCGCCGCACCTGGATCCGCCACGTCCTCCTGCCCCAGCTCGAGCCCTTCGCGGTGGCGGCGACGCGCTCGGGCGTCTCGCTCGCCTGGAAGATCGTGCTGGTGGTCGAGCTGCTCGGCCGGCCGGACGGCGTCGGCTACGCCATCTCGTACTACTTCCAGCTCTTCGACGTCGCAGCGCTGATCGGCTACAGCCTCGTGTTCAGCGCCGTGATGCTGGCGGTCGACGCCCTCCTGCTCCAGCCCCTCGACGCCCATGCCCGCCGCTGGCGATAAGGTTCCCGCCGCCGGGCTGCGCCGCGAGGCGGCGGCCCCGATCCTCACCCTGACGGTGCGCCGCAAGGTCTACCGCCCGGCCGGTGCCGCGCCGGTCGAGGCGGTGCGCGACCTCGCGGTGTCGGTGCGGCGGGCCGAGACCCTGTGCCTGATCGGCCCCTCGGGGGCGGGCAAGACCACCACCTTGCGCATCCTGCTCGGCCTCGACCGCGACTTCGAGGGCGACCTCGCGACCGCGCCGGACCTGCGCATCGGCATGGTGTTCCAGGAGCCGCGGCTCCTGCCCTGGCGCAGCGTCGAGGAGAACGTGCGCCTCTCCCTGCCGCGGGCCGAGCGCGGCCGCTCCCTCGACGCGCTGTTCGACGAGCTCGGGCTTTCCGAGTGGCGCGACCGCTACCCGCGGGCGCTCTCCCTCGGCATGGCCCGCCGGGTCGCGCTCGCCCGCGCGCTCGCCCTGGCGCCCGGCCTCCTCGTCCTCGACGAGCCCTTCGTCTCCCTCGACGACGCGTCGGCCGCGTCCCTGCGGGCCGCCGTGTTCGGCAGCGCGGCGTCGCGCGGCGCGGCGGTCCTGATGGTGACCCACAACGTGCCGGAGGCGCTCGCGGTGGCCGACCGGCTGCTGCTGCTCTCCGGCCGGCCGGCGCGCCTCGCGGGAGAGGTGGCGCTGCCGACCCCGCGGGCGGAGCGCGGCCGCGGCTGGCTGGAGGCGACGCGGCGCGACCTCGCGGCGCGGTATCCCGGGACGGTGGCGGAGGGGTGAACCCGGAAGGCCGGCGCGCTGCTGGACATTCCCTTGCGCCGTCGCCGGGAGCGATTATTTTCAGTGTCGGAGGCCGACGACGCCGACATGCCCGCACCCGTACGCAATCCTTTCGCCGCCGAAGACCGGGCGGTCTTCAGCCCGTCGGAACTCGACGTGGTGACGTTGAGGACCCCCGCGCTGAGCGACGAGGGGGCGACGGTGCCGGCCGGCGCGACGGGAACGATCGTGGCGGTCTACGGCGACGCCGCGGCGTTCGGGGTCGAGTTCGAGGCGCCCTTTCACGCCCTCGCGACGGTCATGCCGGGCCAGATCGGTTCGTGCCGGCGAGCCGGCTGACGTGCGTCCCGGCTTCGACGGACGGCCGGACCTCGTCATCCCGTTCCCGAAGCTCACCCACTATCTTCTGCACGATCAGGGTGCCGCCCCCTCGAAGGCGAAGTTCTTCATCGGGCACGGCTTCGATCGTCGAGTCCCGATCGTCCTGGCGCAGGCCCTGTGGCGCCAGGCCAGTCCCGAGAATTACCAGTCTGTTCGAATCGTGCCCTTCGGCCGGAACCTCGTCTTCGAGGGCCCGATCCTCACGCCGCACGGCACGGCCCCGATCATCCTGTCGGTGTGGCACGCGCCGCACGACGATCCGCGGCACGTGGCCCGCTTCGTGACCGCGTATCCGTCCTGAGCGGGCCGCCTGACGACGAGGCCGCGACCCGGCCTGAGGAAGGACGAGGCTGCGCCCCCGGTCGCGCGCAGCGGAGCCGGGGGTTGCACCCGGTTCGCTCCTCGAAGGCCGAGCCACCTGCTACAGCACCGACAAGCCAAAACGATTCGGTCGAGACGGCTCGGCCGAAATAACTCGGCCGAAATAACTCGGCCAAGCCGAACACCATCGAGGAAACGCCCGTGACCCGCCCGATGCCCGCCGACGGGCTCGATTCCGCCGCCGCCTGGCGCCGCCTCGTCGTCTCCGTCCTGCTCACCACCATCGGGGGCGTCGGGATGTGGTCGGTGGTGGTGGTGCTGCCCGCCGTGCAGGCGGAGTTCGGCGCCGCCCGGGGTGCCGCCGCCTTGCCCTACACGCTGACCATGATCGGCTTCGCCTTCGGCGGCGTGCTGATGGGCAAGCTCGCCGACCGGTTCGGCATCCTGGGCCCCCTGGCGCTCGGCGCGATCTGCCTCTGCCTCGGCTACGGCGCCACCGCGCTCTCGACGAGCCTGTGGCAGTTCGCCCTCGCGCACGGAATCCTGATCGGGCTCCTCGGCTCGTCGGCCGCCTTCGGGCCCCTGATGGCCGACATCTCGCTGTGGTTCGCGCGCCGGCGCGGCATCGCGGTCTCGGTCTGCGCCGCGGGCAACTACCTCGCCGGCACCCTGTGGCCGCCGCTCGTCCAGCACGCGGTCTCGGCCTATGGCTGGCGCGCCACGCAAGCCGGCATCGGGGTGTTCTGCCTCGCCACCATGCTGCCGCTGGCGCTCCTGATGCGCCGGCGCCCGCCGGTCGCGGCAGTCGTGCGCGCCGGGGAGGCGGGGTCGGGCGGGACGCTCGGGCTGCCGCCGAACCTCCTCCAGGGCCTGCTGGTGGTGGCGGGGCTGGCCTGCTGCGTCGCCATGTCGATGCCGCAGGTCCACATCGTCGCCTATTGCGGCGACCTCGGCTACGGCGTCGCCCGGGGCGCCGAGATGCTGTCCCTGATGCTCGGCTTCGGCATAGTCAGCCGGATCGCCTCCGGCTTCCTCGCCGACCGGATCGGCGGCCTGCGCACGCTCCTCGTCGGCTCGGTGCTGCAGGGGGTGGCGCTGCTCCTCTACCTCGCCTTCGACGGGCTGACCTCGCTCTACGTGATCTCGGCCCTGTTCGGCCTCTTCCAGGGCGGCCTCGTGCCGGCCTACGCGATCATCGTGCGCGAGCTGTTTCCGGCGAGCGAGGCCGGCGGCCGGGTCGGGGTGGTCATCATGGCGACCCTGTTCGGCATGGCGCTCGGGGGCTGGCTGTCCGGCGTGATCTTCGACCTCAGCGGCACCTACGCGGCGGCCTTCGCCAACGGCATCGGCTGGAACCTGCTCAACGTCGCCATCTCGCTCTGGCTGGTGCAGCGCCAGGCGGGCCAGGCCCGGCCGGTCCCGGCCTGACGCGGCGGCGGGATCCGGTCCGCCCGGATCCCGCGCCAGGTCCGGGAACAGTCGAGGGCCGGTTCGTCTGGTGCGCCGGCCGCGGGATACCGGCACGGAACCGGGACGGAACTCTCGGGGACTTGCGCGGTTCGAGGTCCAGCCCAGTCGATCGCGACCGGGGCGACAGTCGAGGGCCGGTCCGGCCTTGCCGATGCGTAAGTTGCGCGACCGGGTGCGGAATGTCACCGCGGCGTCGCACCGCCGTGTTTACCGTTTTGTGGATCGACGCGCCTTGGCGGCGCAACTCTTCGGGCGCTCGCGACTTATCCATGGCAAGAGAGAGCGGTCAGAGAGCGAGCGGTCCAGGGCCACTCCGCCCGACATTGCCGCTCGGCATTCAACCGATGGGATCACCGACCATGCGCGCGCGCCCCTGCGCCCGACTGCCCCTGCTCGCCGTGCTGGCCACCCTGGCCGCGGGCGTCGCCCCGCTCGGCGCCGTCGCCGCGCCGGCGGTCGACAAGGCGCCGAAGGCCGCCACGGGTACCACCCGCGACGTCGCCGCCACCGCGAGCGTCACCGCCCCGGAGGCGGACGACGCCCAGTGCTTCACCGCGCGCCGGAAGCTCTTCGTCGACGGCGAGGGCTGGATCGTGCGGCGGATCACGACCTGCCGGTGACCGCACGCGCCTGAACGGTGCTGGAGGCCCGTCTCGGGGAGGCGGGCCTTTTTTTGTGGAGGGTCCGTTCCCTTGCCATCGCCGGTCCCGGCTTTCGCGCGACGGTCTCGAACCCCTCCGAGGCGTCCCGGGGCCGCGCAGTCGGGAACCCGGGACGATGTCCGAGGACGGGAGCGGCGTCGGTTCCCCTTGCGCTGATGTCCCGAAAGCGGGAGGGGCGCCCGCAGCCTTCGCCGCGGACGCCCCTCCCGTCGCATCATCCCCGACGTCAGTGCGCGGCGGTATCCCGCTCGTCGAAGATGTCCCGGTCCTTGGTCTCGGGCACCAGCAGCAGGCCGAGCACAAAGGTCATCAGCGCGATGACGATCGGGTACCAGAGGCCGTAATAGATGTCGCCGGTCTGGGCCACCATCGCGAAGGCGGTGGCCGGCAGCAGGCCGCCGAACCAGCCGTTGCCGATATGGTAGGGCAGGGACATCGAGGTGTAGCGGATCCGGGTCGGGAAGAGCTCGACCAGGGCCGCGGCGATCGGGCCGTAGACCATCGTGACGAAGAGCACGAGGACGAAGAGCAGCCCGATCACGCCGGCCACCTGCGGCCGGAAGATGTCGAACGGGTTCGCCATCTTGACGACCTGGGCGTCGCCCGCCTTCGGGTAGCCCGCCGCCTGGAGCGCGCCCGCCGCCGCCTTGTTGAACTCCGCCGCCGGAGCGCCCGCCGCGAACGGGACCTCGGTGCCGTTGATCCGCACGACCGTCGGCTGGCCGGCGGGCGCGGCCTCGGTGGTGTAGCGCACCGAGGACTTGGCGAGGTAGTCGCGGGCGAGGTCGCAGGGCGCCGAGAACACCCGGGTGCCGACCGGGTTGAACAGGCTGCCGCACTGGGCCGGATCGGCCACCACGGTCACCTTGACGTTCTCGATCGCCTTCTCGAGGGCGGGGTTGGCGAGCGTGGTGATCTGCTTGAACACCGGGAAGAAGCTCAGTGCCGCGATCAGGCAGCCGGCCAGGATGATCGGCTTGCGGCCGATCTTGTCCGAGAGCCAGCCGAAGACCACGAAGAAGCCGGTGCCGAGCAAGAGCGCCCAGGCGATCAGGAGGTTGGCCGTGTAGCCGTCGACCTTCAGGATCGATTGCAGGAAGAACAGGGCGTAGAACTGGCCGGTGTACCAGACCACGCCCTGGCCGGCGACGAGGCCGAGCAGCGCGATGAGCGCGATCTTGGCGTTGCGCCACTGGCCGAAGGCCTCGGTCAGCGGGGCCTTCGAGGTCTTGCCCTCGTCCTTCATGCGCTGGAAGGCCGGCGACTCGCTGAGCTGCAGCCGGATCCAGAGCGAGATGCCGAGCAGCAGCACCGAGACCAGGAACGGGATGCGCCAGCCCCATTCGGCGAAGGCGGCCTCGCCCGTGATGCTCCGCACCGCCAGGATCACCACCAGCGACAGGAACAGGCCGAGCGTCGCCGTGGTCTGGATCCAGCTGGTGTAGAAGCCGCGCCGGCCGTGCGGCGCGTGCTCGGCGACGTAGGTCGCCGCCCCGCCATACTCGCCGCCGAGCGCGAGGCCTTGGGCGAGGCGCAGCACGATCAGGATGATCGGCGCCGCGATGCCGATCTGCGCGGCGTTGGGCAGGATGCCGACGATGAAGGTCGACAGGCCCATGATCAGGATGGTGACGAGGAAGGTGTACTTGCGCCCGACGATGTCGCCGACGCGCCCGAACACCAGGGCGCCGAACGGCCGCACCAGGAAGCCCGCCGCGAAGGCGAGCAGCGCGAAGATGTCCCGGGTCGCCGGCGGGTAGGACGAGAAGAACTGCGCGCCGATGATGCCGGCGAGCGAGCCGTAGAGGTAGAAGTCGTACCACTCGAACACGGTGCCGAGGGAGGAGGCCAGGATGACCTTCTTCTCCTCCCGCGTCATCGGGCGCGCGGCATCGCCGCTTTGCCCGAGGGCGGCTGAGCTTGCCATGGGGTGTTCCTCCTGTGAGGGCGTTTCCTGGGTGACGGCACGCCGCGCCCGCGCGAATCTTCGCCGCGTCGGGATCGTCGCGTTTTCATGGTGAACCGGGTCTCGGGCGGCGCCGTCGACGCCGGGCGGGGATGGGAACCGCCCGCTCGCACGTGATCCGCGCCGCTCGCACGAATCGTTAAGCCAGCCTTATCCCGGAGCCCATTCGACAATTCGTCGTGAGACTTAGGTCGTGAGACTTCCGTCGGGGGGCCGTTCTGGACGGCGTTTGGGGCGCATGACGCTGCGAAACATTTGGCGGATATCGGCAGTCACGCCAGGATCGGCAGCATGCCCGACATCGCCCGCACGACCGTCAGCCTGCGCATCACCGGGGACGCGCTCGACCCGGAGGAGATCACCCGTCGCCTGGGGATCGAACCCACACGATGCACCTGCAAGGGCGACGTCCGCCGCATCGCGTCCGGTCGCGAGGTGATCGCCCAGGTCGGATCATGGGTGCTCTCGGCCGATACGACCGACGGCCTCGATGCGGGAATCGTCGCTCTCCTGAGTAGGCTCCCGGACGATCCGGCCGTCTGGCGCGACCTGAACGAAAGCTACCGGTGCGACATGTTCTGTGGTCTGTTCATGCAGGACAGCAACGAGGGCGCGGAGTTGCAGCCACAGGTGCTGTCGATGCTGGGCGATCGGGGATTGCGGCTGGGATTGGATATTTACTGCTGCCCGGATTGAGCTCGCGGCGGCCATCGTACGCGGACTTTCCCAGAGCCTTCCGGCCGGAAACGATCATGCCGCGTCCGTACTCTGCCACGGCTGGCGCGGCTCCCCCGCGGGAACGAGGATGGCACCCCGGCATTGAACCTGCGAGTGCCGGGAGCCGGGAAGACACACCATGCGTCGCGACCTGATCGTCCTCACCCTCGCCGCCGCGGCCCTCGCGGGGACGGGCGCTGCGGCGCAGCCGCTCGGCGGCGCCGGCCGGGCGGGCGCCGGGCAGCCGCATGTCGGGCCGCAGGGCGGCCGCGCCGCGGTCTACGACGTGCGCGGGCGGCACGGGCGTATCGGGGCGCTGCGCGAGCGGGGCTTCGCGGGCAGGGGCTATGCCGGCCGGGGCTTCGCGGGCCGGCGGTTCGCCGCCTACGGCGGCACCACCTTCGCCGGTCCTCTCGGACTCTACGGCGCCAACGGCGTGCTGGAGCCCGGTCTCGTCGCCGAGCCCTACTTCAAGCTGCCGCGCCCGAGCGAGCTCGTCCCGTCGGCCTGGGGCGAGGGGACCTACGGCATCCCGACCGTCGCCGGCATCCCGCCCCAGCCGAAGGCCGATCCGGTGCTCTACGTCATCAACGGCGGCGAGCGGCGGGTCGGGGGCGCGCGGGTGATCCCGGTCGACGCGCCGCGGCGCTGACCCGCGACCTTCTCTCGCAGGAACCGGAGCGGGAAGGACCCTTCGGGCATGCGGGCGGGCGCTCGCCTGCCCGGCCGCGATTTGTTATGCCGTGCGGGTGATGCCGACCTCGCCCCCCACGCCGTCGAACCGGACAGCCTGCCGGTTTCCCGGCCGGACGCCTCCCGTCGGGAGCGGACGGCCGCGCGCATGAGCGGGGCGGAGCGAATCCTGGCCGAGACGGCGGAGGCCGACGAGGCCGCCGCGTTGCGCCGGGAGGTCGGCGCCCTGCGGCGCGCCCTGTCCGAGCGCGACGCGTTCCTGGCCGGCGTGGCGCACGAGCTGCGCAACCCGATGACCCCGATCCTCGGCCAGGTCGAGCGCCTGCGCGCCGCCGCCGAGCGCGACGCGCCGGAGGGCCGGGTGGCGCAGGGGCTGGCGCAGCTGCACTGGCTCGTCGAGCGCTACATCCGCCGGGCCACCACCCTCCTCGACGTGTCGCGGGCGCAGGCCGGGCAGCTCGCGCTGCTGGCCACGCCCGTGCCGCTGGCCGAGGTGGTGGACGAGGTGGTGGAGAGCCTGCGGCCGATGGCGGCGCATGCCGGCAGCGCGATCGCGGTCGCGGTGCCGGACGACCTCGTGCTGTCCTGCGAGCGCCTCGCCCTCGACCAGATCCTCGACAACCTGATCACCAACGCGATCAAGTACGGCGACGGCGGCGCCATCGCGGTGGCGGCGGCGCGGGACGGCGCGGTGGCGCGGATCCGGGTGAGCGACCGCGGCGTCGGCATCCCGGCGGCCGACCAGGGCCGGATCTTCGAGCGGTTCGAGCGCGCGGTGGCCGATCCCGGCACGGCGCCGACCGGCTTCGGGGTCGGGCTGTGGCTGGTGCGCCGCCTCGCCGAGGCGATGGGTGGGAGCGTCGCCCTCGAGAGCCGCCCTGGCGAAGGCGCGACCTTCACGGTAACGCTTCCCCTGCACGGGTAGGCGATCACGGCGGGGATCGACGATCCCGCGCGGGGTCGATGAATTCCACACGAGGCCGAGAGCGCGGATGACGGGGGCGGGACCGAGCATGGGGCAGGCCGGGGCCTATGGCGGGCTGGAGCGGGTTCCGACGGGAATCGCCGGCCTCGACGAGATCCTCGGCGGCGGGCTGTTTCGCGGCGGCGTCTACATCGTCCAGGGCACGCCGGGCTCGGGCAAAACCATCTTCGGCAACCAGGCCTGCTACACCCATGCGGGCGCCTCGCCCGCCTACGAGGATATGGGCGCCTCGCCCGCCTACGAGGATAGGGGCGCCTCGCCCGCCACATGCGATCCGGGCGCCGCGCCCGAGCACCGGGCGCTCTACGTCACGCTGCTGGCCGAGAGCCACGCGCGGATGCTCGGCCACATCGCGCCGCTCGGCTTCTTCCGCCCCGACCTGATCCCCGACCGGATCACGTATCTCAGCGCCTTCCGCACCCTGCAGGACGAGGGGCTGGCCGGCCTCCTGACCCTGCTGCGGCGGGAGACCGCCCACCGCGAGGCGAGCCTCGTCGTCCTCGACGGGCTGGTGGCGGCGGAGGAGACCGCCGCCTCGACCCTCGAGTTCAAGACCTTCATCCACGAATTGCAGACCCAGGCCGCCGCCACCGGCGCCACCGCGCTCCTGCTCACCAGCGCCTCGGCCGGGGCCGATCTGGTGGCGGCCGAGCACACGATGGTGGACGGGCTCATCGTCCTGTCGAGCCGCCTCGCCGGGTGGCGGGCCGAGCGCGAGATCGAGGTGCGCAAGTTCCGCGGCGGCGGCTTCCTGCGCGGGCGCCACGCCTTCCGCATCACCGACGACGGGGTCCGGGTGTTTCCCCGCATCGAGGCGCGCCTGCGGGTGCCGAGCCGGCGCGACCCTGTCGAGGGGCCGGCGCTGACCACCGGCCTGCCCCCCCTCGACGCGATGCTGGGCGGCGGCCTGCCGCACGCCTCCACCACCCTGGTCGGCGGTCCCGCCGGCATCGGCAAGACCACGCTCGGCCTGCAGTTCCTCGGCGCCGACCCGGAGGCGCCGGGCCTGCTCTGCGGCTTCTACGAGAGCGAGGCGGCGCTCCTCGCCAAGGCGCGGGCGCTCGCGCTGCCGGTCGCCGGCCTGATCGAGCGGGGCCGGGTCGGGGTGATGTGGCAGCCGGCCACCGAGGGGCTGATCGACGAGGTCTGCGACGATCTCCTGCGCGATATCCGGAACCGGGGGGTCCGGCGCGTGTTCATCGACGGTCTGGACGCGATGAGCCGGATCGCAGGGGATCAGGACCGGATCGTCCGCATCTTCGCCGCTCTCACGGCGGAGCTGAGGGCGCTGGGCGTGACGGCGATGTACACCCGAGAAACCGATCTGCGCGGCACCTTCGTCGATGCGCCCTCCGGCAGCGGCTCCCTGCGGCAGACCTCCAGCGTCGCCGAGAACGTGGTGCTGATGCGCTCCTGCGCCCTGCGCTCCGGCCGCCACCGCCTGATCGCCGTCGCCAAGGTCCGGGACGCCCGGATCGACCCCCGCCTGCGCGTCTTCGACATCCGCCCCGGCGGCCTGGCGATCGACGACGGCCCCGATCGCGCCGAGGCGATCCTGGCCGACCGGGACGCCCCGAGCCGCGGCGGGGAGTAGGCCCGTGGCGAGGGTGCTCATCGTCGACGACGAGTTCGGCATCGCCGAGCTGCTGGACGCGGTCCTGTCCGACGACGGCCACGCCGTGGCGACCGCCGCCAACGGGCGCCAGGGCCTCGCCCGCGTGGCCGCCGACCCGCCCGACCTGATCTTCCTCGACTTCATGATGCCGGTGATGGACGGGCCCGCGATGCTGGCCGCCCTCGCGGGAGACCCGGGCACGCGGGGCATCCCGGTCGTGCTGATGAGCTCGATGCCCGAGGAGACCGTGCGCGAGCGCGCCGGCGGCCACGCCGCCTTCCTGCGAAAACCCTTCCGGCTCAAGCAGGTGCGCGACCTCGTCGCGGCGCTGGCACCGCGCGACGAATAGTTGACTCAGTCAATCGATCGGACGATCCTGCCGGCCTGAGCGGAGGCGGGCGGCGATGCGGGACGAGGGTGGGGACGTCGACGAAGCGATGGTCGGGGCGGTGCGGGCCTTCGGCCGGTTCTACACCCGCCAGATCGGCCTCCTGGAGGAGGGGCTCCACCGCAGCGCCTTCTCGCTCACCGAGGCGCGGGTGCTCTACGAGCTCGCCCACCGCGATCACCTGACCGCCTCGGTCCTCGGCCAGGATCTCGGCCTCGATGCGGGCTATCTCAGCCGCCTGCTCAAGCGCTTCGAGGACCAGGGCCTGGTGACCCGCCGGGCCGCGCCGGAGGACGGGCGGCGCCAGGTCCTGGCCCTGACCGCGGACGGCCGGGCGGCCTACGCGCCGCTCGACGCGGCCTCGCGCGCCGAGGTGCGGGCCCTGCTCGCCCGGCTGCCCGCCGCCGACCGGGCGCTCCTCGTCGGCGCGATGGCGCGGGTGCGCGGCCTGCTCGGCGACCCGGCGTCGGACGCGCCGACGATCCTGCGCGACCTGCAGCCCGGCGATCTCGGCTGGATCGCCCACCGCCAGGGCCTGCTCTACGCCGCCGAGTACGGCTTCGACACGGGCTTCGAGGCGCTGGTGGCCGAGATCCTGGCCGGCTTCGTGCGCGACCTCGACCCGGCCCGGGCCGCGGCCTGGATCGCCGAGCGGGACGGCGCGGTGGCCGGCAGCGTCTTCCTGGTGCCCGCGGGCGGCGCTGAGGGGGTGGGCAAGCTGCGCCTGCTCTACGTCGAGCCCTCGGCCCGCGGCCAGGGCCTCGGCCGGCGCCTGACCGATTCCTGCATCGCGGGGGCCCGGGAGCGCGGCTACCGGCAGCTCACGCTCTGGACCAACGACGTGCTGACGAGCGCCCGGCGGATCTACGCGCAGGCGGGCTTCCGCCTGGTCGAGGCGGCGCCGCACCGCTCCTTCGGGCAGGACCTGGTGGGGGAGACCTGGATGCTGGACCTGTGAGGGCGTACCCTCATACGAAATCCGGTTGATTGCTTCGCGATGCGGATTTCAGCTTCGCTCAAGCGCCGCGCGGGCTGGTGATATGGGATCCGGAAGCAATCTTCCGGATCCCCTGTCACACCTTCTCCAGCGCCATCTCCAGGAAGCCGAGCGCGTCCTCGACGGCGCAGCGGCGGACCTCGGAGCGGCCGAGGTCGCCGTAGCGGCGCTCGATGTGTCGGGTCGCCCGGCCGGCGGCGACGAGGCCGAAATGGACGAGGCCGATGGGCTTGGCCGCCGTCGCGCCGGTGGGACCCGCGATGCCCGTGATGGCGAGCGCCACGTCGGCGCGGGAATGGGCCAGCGCCCCCTCGGCCATCGCCCGCGCCACCGGCTCGCTCACCGCGCCGTGGGCCGAGATCAGGTTGAAGTCGACGCCGAGGATCTCGGCCTTGGCCTCGTTGGAATAGGTGACGAAGCCGCGCTCCACCACCTGCGAGGAGCCCGCCACCTCGGTGAGCAGGGCGGCCACCAGGCCGCCGGTGCAGGATTCCGCGGTGACGAGGCGGGCCTGGCGCTCGCGATAGGCGGCGATCAGCACGCTCGCCCGGGTGATGAGGGCGGCATCGAACATCAGGCGCGCGCCTCCGGCAGGCGGATGGTGGCCGCCGCCTGGGCGGCGAGGCCCTCGGCCCGGCCGACGAAGCCGAGCTTCTCCGTCGTCGTCGCCTTGATCGACACCGCCGAGAGCGGCACGCCGGCGATCTCGGCGATCCGGCTGCGGATCGCGTCGCGGTGGGCGCCGATCCGGGGCGCCTCGGCCAGCACCGTGATGTCGAGGTGGTCGATGACGCCGCCGCGCTCGCTCACCCGCCGCACCGCGTCGGCGAGGAACTGGTCGGAGGAGGCGCCGCGCCAGCGCGGGTCGCTCGGCGGGAAGTGCACGCCGATGTCGCCGTCGGCGAGCGCGCCCAGGATCGCGTCGGTGAGCGCGTGCAGCACCACGTCGCCGTCCGAATGGGCGAGCACGCCGCGATCGGCCGGGATGCGCACGCCGCCGAGCCAGACGTGGTCGCCTTCCGTGAAGGCGTGCACGTCGAAGCCGGTGCCGAGGCGGGTCAGGAGGGTCATGGCGGAGTCGCTCTCGGAGGGGGGCGAAAAGGCGCGGTCGGCCTCGACGAGGTCGGCGGCCTGGGTGATCTTGCGGTTGCGCAGGTCGCCGGGGAAGACCGCCACCGGCAGGCCGGCCCATTCGGCGAGCGCCCCGTCGTCGGTGAAGCCGTCGTGCCCCTCCGCCGCGGCGCGCGCGTGCGCCTCGGCGAGGAGCGCGAAGCGGAACGCCTGCGGGGTCTGCACCGCCCGCAGGGACTCGCGCTCGGGGGTCGCGCGCACCCGGCCGTCCGGCTCGACCACCTTGATGGTGTCGCTCACCGGCACGCCCGGCACGGCGGCGCCGTGGTCTTGCGCCGCCGCGATCGCCCGGTCGATCAGCGCGTCGTCGACGAAGGGGCGGGCGGCGTCGTGCACCAGCACCAGTTCCGGCGCGGCCTCGCGCGCCAGCGCCGCGAGCCCGGCCCGGACCGAGGCCTGCCGGGTGGCGCCGCCTTGCGTCGGCCGGGCGAGCTTGGCCTGCGCCGCCGGCGGCAGGTCGCCCAGGCACTCGTCGTAGAAGGCGGCGGCGTCGGCCGCGATCACCACCTGGATCCGGCCGACGCCCGGATGGGCGGCGAGCGCCGCCAGGGTCCGGGTCAGGACCGCCTGGCCGCCGACGCGGCGGTACTGCTTGGGCGTGTCGCCGCCGACGCGGATGCCGCGCCCCGCGGCGACGACCACTGCGGCGATCTGGGGAAGTGTCAAAGAGGTCGCTCCCGGGATTGCCCGCTCCTTAGCGACGCGCACCCGTCGACGCAAATGCACTGGGGGAAGGGGGGTGCCGCGCGGGAATGGGACATCTAACCGTCATCAGGCCGGATCGGGCTGCAGGCCCGCCGGCCCCGCGCTGCGGGGTTGCGTGGGGCGCATGCAGAACCGGAGACGGCGCGGCGCCCGGCCGACGGCTCGGCCCCGGGATGCTGCCCTGCACTGCAGCAAAGTCCGGGGTTACGGCGCTTCCAATTCCGCGCCATGCCCCGCTATCCTGGGCCGGGCGATCCGATCCGACGTTAGGGAAGGTTTCGCACGACGCCCGCCGGCCCCGCGGAACCGCGGAAGGGACGGCCCCGACGCAAATCGGACTCGAATCGCCGGTCGGGGAGGGAACGCGCTTGCGTCCGACCGGGTTTTGGCTATTTGCTGAGCACAATGACGACTGACCATTATTTGAGCGCCGAGGGGCCGGGGGCGGCCACGGGGGTGCGGCCGGCAGCGCTGCCACGGATGGCGGCGCACGATGCTGCGCCGCACGCGCAGGGCGCGCTGCTGGCGCCGCTCTCCGGCGTCACCGACCTGCACATGCGCCGCATCGCCCGCCGGCTCGGGGCCACCGCGACGGTGTCCGAGATGGTGGCGGCGGAGGATTTCGCCCGCGGCACCGAGGAGGCGCGCCTGCGCGCCGAAGGGGAGGGCGTGCTGCCGCACGTCGTCCAGCTCGCCGGCTGCGACCCGCGCTGGATGGCCGAGGGCGCGCGGCTGGCCGAGGCGAACGGCGCCGACGTGATCGACGTCAACATGGGCTGCCCGGCCAAGGCCGTGACCGGCGGCCAGGCCGGCTCGGCCCTGATGCGCGACCTCGACCATGCCGAGCGCCTGCTCGCCGCGGTGCGCGGCGCGGTGTCGGTGCCGGTCACCGTCAAGATGCGGCTCGGCTGGGACGATGCCACCCGCAACGCCCCCGACCTCGCCCGCCGGGCCGAGCGGCTCGGCTACGCCGCCGTCACGGTGCACGGCCGCACCCGGCAGCAATTCTATACCGGCCGGGCCGACTGGGCGGCGATCCGCGCAGTGCGCGAGGCGGTGGCGATCCCGCTGGTCGCCAACGGCGACGTGGCGAGCCTCGCGGACGCGCAGGCCTGCCTGGCGGCGTCGGGCGCCGACGCCGTGATGGTCGGCCGGGCGGCGGTCGGGCGGCCCTGGCTCGTCGCCGCCATCGCGGCGGGGCTCGCCGGCGAGACGCCGGCGGAGCCGGACGCGGCCGCGCGGGCCGAGCTCGCCGCCGAGCATTACGACGGGCTCATCGCCCTCTACGGCGCCCGGATGGGCGTGCGCCACGCCCGCAAGCACCTCGCGGCCTATGCCGACCATGCCGGCGGGCTCGGGCCCGACGAGCGCATCCGGCTTCTCACCACCACCGACCCGGCGGAGGCCGCGCGGCTCCTGCGGCGCGCCTTCGAGGGCCGGTCCGCGCAGCCCGCCGCACGGCCCGAGCCTCGGGCCGCATAGGATGAGCGATGCACCCCCTGCCGCCCGCACCCGGAAGGCCTCGCTCATGAGCGACCCGACGAGCGAGATGATCATCAACGCCCTGCCGCTGCCCGTCCTGACCATCGGTCCGGACGAGCGGATCCTCCAGGTCAACATGGCGGCGGAGCACTTCTTCGACTATTCGCGCCGGATGATGCAGCGCCAGCGCCTGCGCGACATCATCCCGTTCTCCTCGCCGATCATCGCGCTCGTCGACGAGGTGCGCCGGCGCCGCGCCAGCGTCAGCGAGTACCGGGTCGAGCTGGCCTCGCCGCGCACCGGTGTCGAGCGCAGCGTCGACGTGTTCGCGACCCATCTCGACGACGACCTCGTGGTGCTGATGCTCCAGGAGCGCACCATCGCCGACAAGATGAACCGCCAGCTCACCCACCGGGGCGCGGCCCGCTCGATGGTGGCACTCGGCGCGATGCTGGCCCACGAGATCAAGAACCCGCTCGCCGGCATCCGCGGCGCCGCCCAGCTCCTCGAGCAGTCGGCCGCCGAGGACGACCGCCTCCTGACCCGGCTGATCTGCGACGAATCCGACCGGATCGTGCGCATCGTCGAGCGCATGGAGCTCTTTGGCGACGAGCGCCCGGTCGAGCGCGGGCCGGTCAACGTCCACGGCGTCCTCGACCAGGTGAAGCGCTCGGCCCAGTCGGGCTTTGCCCGCCACATCCGCTTCGTCGAGACCTACGATCCCTCGCTGCCGCCGGTGCTCGGCAACCGCGACCAGCTGGTCCAGGTCATCCTCAACCTCGTCAAGAACGCCGCCGAGGCGATCGGCGCCGACGCGGTCGACGGCGAGATCGTCCTCTCCACCGCCTTCCGCACCGGGCTTCGCCTCCAGGTGCCGGGCTCGCGCGAGCGGGTGAGCCTGCCGATCGAGGTGGCGGTGCGCGACAACGGCCCGGGCGTCACGGCCGAGCTGCTGCCGGACCTGTTCGACCCCTTCGTGACCACCAAGGCGCAAGGGTCGGGCCTCGGCCTCGCGCTGGTCGCCAAGATCGTCGGCGACCACGGCGGCATCGTCGAGTGCGATCCCGCCCCCCGCCGCACCGCCTTCCGCGTCCTCCTGCCGATGTCGCATGCCCGCGACGGGCGCGAATCCTCCGCCGAGACCGAGTGAGCGCCATGCCGAACGGACACATCATCGTGGCGGACGACGACGCCGCCATCCGCACCGTGCTCAACCAGGCCCTGTCGCGCGCCGGCTACGAGGTCCGCTCGACCGGCAACGCCGCCACCCTGTGGCGCTGGGTGGCGCAGGGCGAGGGCGACCTCGTCATCACCGACGTGGTGATGCCCGACGAGAACGCCTTCGACCTCCTGCCCCGCATCAAGCGGGTGCGGCCGGACCTGCCGATCATCGTGATGAGCGCGCAGAACACCTTCATGACGGCGATCCGGGCCTCCGAGCGCGGCGCCTACGAGTACCTGCCAAAGCCCTTCGACCTGAAGGAGCTGACCGCGATCGTCGGCCGCGCCCTGTCGCGCCCGCGCGGCGCCGCGGCGCCGGGGGCTCCGCCCGAGAACGAGGACATCCCGCTCGTCGGCCGCTCGCCGGCGATGCAGGAGATCTACCGGTCGCTCGCCCGCCTGATGCCGACCGACCTCACGGTGATGATCACCGGCGAATCCGGCACCGGCAAGGAGCTGGTGGCGCGCGCCCTCCACGATTACGGCCGGCGCCGCTCGGGCCCGTTCGTGCCGGTCAACATGGCGGCGATCCCCCGCGACCTGATCGAATCCGAGCTGTTCGGCCACGAGAAGGGCGCCTTCACGGGCGCCACCGCCAGATCCGCCGGCCGCTTCGAGCAGGCCGAGGGCGGGACCCTGTTCCTCGACGAGATCGGCGACATGCCGATGGAGGCCCAGACCCGGCTCCTGCGGGTGCTGCAGCAGGGCGAGTACACCACCGTCGGCGGCCGGGTGCCGATCAAGACCAACGTCCGCATCATCGCGGCGACCAACAAGGACCTCAGGGTCTCGATCCAGCAGGGGATCTTCCGCGAGGACCTGTTCTTCCGCCTCAACGTGGTGCCCTTGCGCCTGCCGGCCCTGCGCGAGCGCTCCGAGGACGTGCCGGACCTCGTGCGCCACTTCTTCGTGCTGGTCGAGCGCGAGGGCCTGACGCGCAAGCAGCTCGACGGCGACGCGATGGAGAAGCTCAAGCGCTACCGCTGGCCCGGCAACGTGCGCGAGCTCGAGAACCTGGTGCGGCGCCTCGCGGCGCTCTACCCGCAGGAGACGATCACCGGCCCGGTGATCGAGGCCGAGCTCGACACCCTGCCGCTCGCCGCGCCCGCCCAGGGCGGGACGGGGCGCAAGGGGAACGGGGAGGCGGAAGGCCTCTCGGCGGCGGTGGAGCGGCACCTGTCGGAGTATTTCTCCAACTACCGGGACACGCTGCCGCCGCCCGGCCTCTACCACCGGGTCCTGCGCGAGATCGAGGGTCCGCTCATCGGCGCGGCGCTCGCGGCGACCCGCGGCAACCAGATCCGCGCCGCCGAGCTGCTGGGGGTGAACCGCAACACCCTGCGCAAGAAGGTCCGCGACCTCGACCTGCAGGTGTTCCGCACCCCGCGCTGACGGCGGCCGGGCGAGGCCGGAGGCGGAACCGGGGGGACAACCCGCCCGGTCCAGCGCGGCATTCCGACGCAACTTCTTGTCCCCCGACGATGAGGGGGGTACCAAAGGCCAAGATGCGGGATAATCCGGCAAGGCCGGATCGTTGCGGCGCCGGTTCGAGGGTACTGTCCCCCGTATCGGCCCCTCCGAGTACAGGCGCTTCCCCCCGCATGGCTCGGACGAAATCTTGCCGCCGCGCCTGCGCCCTGAGTTTCCGATGCGTCAGGGTGGGTTCTGGACAATGGAAGATCGTCCATACCGGACATATTGATCAGTCGATCCGGCAGGCTGCGCGCGGCTGACGTCTCGTTAGATCTAGCGAATGCCGCACCGGACCGTGATCGGAGGCGGCCGCAGGCGAAATCGCAGCGGGATGACACGATTTCGAGCGATCAGCCGCGGTCGCCGTGGCCGACCCGGCGACGCCTGGATTGGGTCTCTGCGCGGGGTTTGGCCAGAAGACGAACTATTGTTTTGTAGTTTTTACCAATTGTTAAGTGACGCCCCCGTGCCGGTCCGGCGGTGCCCGCCCCCCTCCGGGAGGTCCGGACCGGGCCGGGCGACCGGCCGCGGGCGGCATACCAAGCCCTTGTCCCCAAAGAGCTTTCCTTCTTCGCCGTGGCGGCTCGCGCAAGCCTCCGCGGCGGCCGGCAGCGGAGTCCCGCGGCGGCGGAACGCCCGGCACCCGCCGCTACGGAAAAAGACGGTCAAAGCAGAACGATCCTTTATGTTGACCGAGACAGCTTGCAGTTGACGCAGACCGGCGTAACATCCATCACCTCGGACAGGGGGCGGCATTTCTAGAGGACCACATGAGTACACATGACCACGGCGAAGAGCCCCAGATGATCGGATTGGTGTCCGATATTGTGTCGGCTTACGTGTCGAACAACAGCGTGCCGGTGAGCGAGCTGGCGAGCCTGATCCGCAGCGTCCACGAGGCGGTCGCCCGCCTCGGCACGGCCGCCCCGGCGGAGCCCGAGCGGCTGACCCCGCCGGTGCCGATCAAGAAGACCGTCTCGCCCGACTACCTGATCAGCCTCGAGGACGGGCGCCGGTACCGGACGCTGAAGCGCCACCTGGCCGGCCGCGGGCTCACCCCCGAGCAGTACCGCCAGAAGTGGGGCCTGCCGCCGGACTACCCGATGGTCGCCGCCAATTACGCCGCCCAGCGCTCCGAGCTCGCCAAGAGCATTGGGCTGGGCCAGAAGCCGGTCGTCCGTCGTCCGCGCTCGACCCAGGCCGCCTGACAACGCGCAGCCCGGTCCCGGTCCCGCAGCGGGCCTGATCCCCGAGGACCGATCCCATACGGGCCGATCCGGTGGCTCGACCCCGCGCGGACCCGACGCCGCCGGCGGCCCTTATGACCGCCGCGGCGGCATCCGTATTAATTTCGCCACACTGTAGTGGCCTTGCACCACGGATGCTGTTCACACGACGCCCCCGGGCTCCGGCGCCCCCTTCCGGTCCGGCCGGCCACCTCGCCGGACCGCTCCCGCCCGGATCGGTTCCGGACGCCGCGCCGCGGGGTCCGGGCTGGTTCGGGGCGCTGGCGGTCAGCGTCGCCCTCGCGCTGGCGCTCGTCACCTTCCTGATCCTGGTCGGCGCCACGGCGATCGCGCCGACCCACACCGTGGTGGTGGCGCTGCTGCTCAGCAACGTCGCCCTGGTGCTGCTGCTCGTCGTGGTCATCGCCTGGGAGGCGCGGGTCTTCCTGCGGGCCCGGCGCACCAACGCGGCGGCTGCCCGGCTCCACACCCGCATCGTCGGCTTGTTCAGCCTGATCGCGACCCTGCCGACGGTGCTGCTCGCCGTGGTGGCGTCGATCACGCTGGAGCGCGGCCTGTCGCCCTGGTTCTCCGACCGGATGCGCAACGTCGTGCTGATGTCGGTCGACGTGGCCGACGCCTACCTGACCAACCAGTGCCAGAGCCTCGCCCGCGAGGCGCGGATCCTCTCCGACGATCTCACCCGGGCGCGGCCCGCCTTCGACGTCGAGCGGGCCTGGTTCGAGAGCTTCATGACGGCCCGCGCCGCCTCGCTCGGCCTGCCGATCGCCCGGATCATGCGCTCGCCCACCGAGACCGTGGCGCGGGCCAACATCGACATCCTGAAGGACCCGCCGCTGCCCTCGGCCAGCGACTTCGAGGAGGCGGCGAAATCCCCCGACGCCACCTGCCTGCTGCCGCGGGAGGGGCGGGTCTTCGGCACGCTGATGAAGCTGCCGGCCTACGACGACGCCTTCCTGCTGGTCGAGCGCGAGGTGACGCGGCTCGCCGTCGAGTTCCCGGGCGTGTCGCGGGCCGCCGCGACCGAGTTCCTGACCATCGATGCCGGGCGGCGCAGCGTGCAGATCGCCTTCGCGACGATGTTCGCGCTGATCGCGCTCATCGCGCTCCTGTCGGCGGTGTGGTTCGGGCTCAACTTCGCCAACCGCTTCGTGACGCCGATCCGCCGGCTGATCAACGCCGCCGACCAGGTCGCGTCGGGCAACTACTACGCCCAGGTGCCGTTCCGGAAGACCGAGGGCGACCTCCAGCACCTCGGCGAGAGCTTCAACAAGATGACCCAGGAGCTCAGCCGCCAGCGCGCCACGCTGATCGAGCAGAGCGAGCAGATCGACAGCCGCCGCCGCTTCACCGAGGCGGTGCTCGCCGGGGTGCCGGCCGGCGTGATCGGCGTCGACGGGCGGGGCGTCATCACCATCGCCAACCCGTCCGTCGAGCGGATGCTCGGGCGCTCCGTCGCCGACCTCGTCGGCGAGCCCCTCGAGGCGGTGATCCCCGAGCTCGGCGGCCTGCCGGGGGATTCCCGCGCCCGCCCGACCCAGCAGCAGATCCAGATCGCCCGCAACGGCCGCGAGCGCACCATCGACGTGCGCACCACGAGCGAGCAGTCGCAGGACGGCGACCGCGGCTACGTCGTCACCCTGGACGACATCACCGACCTCGTCACCGCGCAGCGCACCTCGGCCTGGGCCGACGTCGCCCGCCGCATCGCCCACGAGATCAAGAACCCGCTGACCCCGATCCAGCTCTCGGCCGAGCGCATCCGGCGCAAGTACGGGAAGGTGATCACCGCCGACAAGGAGATCTTCGAGCAGTGCGTCGCCACGATCGTGCGCCAGGTCGACGACATCAAGCGGATGGTGGACGAGTTCTCGTCCTTCGCGCGGATGCCCAAGCCCGCCATCGCCCGCAACGACCTGACCGAGATCGTCAAGCAGAACCTGTTCATGATGCGGGTGGCCCATCCCGACGTGGCCTTCACGCTGCAGGAGGGCGAGGCCCGGGTCAGCGCCGCCTTCGACACCCGGCTCCTGTCGCAGGCGATCACCAACATCCTCAAGAACGCCGTCGAGGCGGTGCAGGCGGTGCCCGAGGACGTGCGGGGCGAGAGCCTGGTCGCGGTGCGCCTCTACGAGGAGGGCGAGGCCGCGGTGATCGAGATCACCGATACCGGCAAGGGATTCCCGCAGGAAGGGCGCCAGCGGCTGCTCGAACCCTATATGACCACCCGCGAGGGGGGCACGGGCCTCGGATTGGCGATCGTGAGCAAGGTCTTGGAAGAGCACGGCGGCGGCATCGAGCTGAACGACAACCCGCGCGGGCGCGGCGGCCAGGTGCGGATGCGCGTCCTGCGGGAGATGCGCCGCGACGCGCCGACGGAGGCCGGCACCGCCCGGCCGGCCCAGGTCCCGGAGACCCCCGCCACCTCACCGGAGCCCGCCGCGTGACGCCCCGGCCCGCGCCGGGAGCGCCGGACCACACCCACCGATTCGACAGCCCAATTCGATACAGCACCGGGAGCGGGGCCCTCAGGCCCGCCGCCCGCGTCGCGGGGAGGCCTTGAAGCCATGAGCGCCGACATTCTGATCGTCGATGACGAGGCCGACATCCGCGAGCTCGTCGCCGGCATCCTCGACGACGAGGGCCACCGCACCCGTACCGCCGGCTCCTCCGACGAGGCGCTGGCGGCGATCGAGGCGCGCCGCCCGCACCTCGTCTTCCTCGACATCTGGCTCCAGGGCTCGCGCCTCGACGGGCTCCAGGTGCTCGACGTGATCAAGGCCCAGGCCCCGGACCTGCCGGTGGTGATGATCTCGGGCCACGGCAACATCGAGACCGCGGTCTCGGCGATCAAGGCGGGCGCCTACGACTTCATCGAGAAGCCGTTCAAGGCCGACCGGCTGATCCTGGTCGCCGAGCGGGCGCTCGAGGCCTCGCGCCTCAAGCGCGAGGTGCGCGACCTCAAGGCGCGCTCCGGCCAGGCGAGCCGCATCGTCGGCGCCTCGGTGGCGGCCAACCAGCTGCGCCAGACCGTCGAGCGCGTGGCGCCCACCAACGCCCGGGTGATGATCGCGGGCGCGCCGGGCTCCGGCAAGGAGCTCTCGGCCCGCACCATCCACGCCGCCTCGTCGCGGGCCAACGGCCCCTTCGTGGTGATCAACGCCGCCACGATCACCCCCGAGACGATGGAGGCCGAGCTGTTCGGCGTCGAGGCGGCCGACGGCAAGCCGCGGCGGGTGGGCGCGCTCGAGGAGGCCCATGGCGGCAGCCTCTACATCGACGAGGTCGCGGACATGCCGCGCGAGACCCAGAACCGCATCCTGCGGGTCCTCGTCGACCAGAACTTCCAGCGCGTCGGTGGCACCACCCGGGTCCATGTCGACGTGCGGATCATCTCGTCCTCCTCGCGCGACCTGGCGGAAGAGATCGCCGGCGGGCGCTTCCGCGAGGACCTCTTTCACCGCCTCAGCGTCGTGCCGATCCGGGTGCCCTCGCTCGCCGAGCGGCGCGAGGACGTGCCCGAGCTGATCACGTTCTTCATGGAGCAGATCTCGGGCGCCACCGGCCTGCCGCAGCGGCGCATCGCCGCCGACGCCATGGCGGTGCTGCAGTCGCACGACTGGCCCGGCAACGTCCGCCAGCTGCGCAACAACGTCGAGCGGCTGATGATCCTGACGCAAGGGGATCCCGAGACCGAGGTGACGACCGAGATGCTGCCGAGCGAGGTCGGCGCGCTGGTGCCCACCACCCCGAGCGGGGCGGGCGGCGAGAAGCTGATGAGCCTGGCGCTGCGCGAGGCGCGCGAGATCTTCGAGCGCGAGTACCTGGTGGCGCAGATCGCCCGCTTCTCCGGCAACATCTCCCGCACCGCCGAGTTCATCGGCATGGAGCGCTCGGCCCTGCACCGGAAGCTCAAGTCCCTCGGCATCGGCGCCTGAGCGCGTCGCGGTCGCGCCGGCCCGCTTTTGACGGTGCCAAGCCCCGGGCGTTCTGCTAGGCGGGCCTGTGGCCGGGACGCGACGGGGCGCGGACAAAGGACGGTTGCGGCGGTTCGGCGGCCCGGGGAGCTTTCCCTGCGGCCAGTCTGCACTTGCGCCCGGGCGAGCTTCACCGTGATAATGGGGCGGCCGGTTCCCGGGGCGGCGCGCCGCGCCTCCCGCAGCACAACAACACGGACCGACCCGTCAACAGGGACTGGCAGCGGGTTCAAAGGACAAGAAGAATGGCGGGCGAACGCGCTCAGAATCTGCAGGACACCTTCCTCAACCACGTTCGCAAGAACAAGATTCCGCTGACGATCTTTCTGGTCAACGGCGTGAAGTTGCAGGGTGTCGTGACCTGGTTCGACAACTTCTGCGTGCTGCTGCGGCGCGACGGGCACTCGCAGCTCGTCTACAAGCACGCGATCTCGACCATCATGCCGGGCCATCCGGTGCAGCTGTTCGAGCAGGGCGAGGAGGGGGCCGAGAAGGCCTGATCCCGCCGCCGGCTCGCGGCCAGCACCCCGCGCGGCCGGGCCTCGCCGGCCCGCCGCCGCGCCTCCGTGCCGCCCGAGCGGCACGCCGACTTCATCCAGGCCGCCGCGTGCGGCCTGTTTTTCGTCGGGCGCACCCCCGCCGGCGCTTGATTCCGGCCCCGCTCCATCCAACCTCTGTCCGATGGACTCCCGGCCTTTTTCGGGAGCAGCCGGAGACACGATGGAACCGCGGACACCGGGCGAGATCCGCCTGCAACGCCAGGCCGAGCCGGAAGCCGCGATCGCGGCCGAGACCCGCACGCTGGTGATCGGCCCCTACCAGACCCGGCGCGACGCCGGAGCCGAGCCCCGGGCGCCGCTCGCCCGCCTCGACGAGGCGGTGGGCTTGGCCGCCGCGATCGAGCTCGACGTCGCCGACCGGCTCCTCGTCACCGTGCAGCAGATCCGGCCCTCGACCTTCCTGGGCAAGGGCCGCGTCGAGGAGATCGCCGGGCGGATCGAGGCCGACGGCATCCGCCTCGTGGTGATGGATTGCGCGCTCTCGCCGGTGCAGCAGCGCAACCTGGAGAAGGCCTGGGGCGTCAAGGTCATCGACCGGACCGGCCTGATCCTGGAGATCTTCGGGCGGCGCGCCTCGACCCGCGAGGGCACGCTCCAGGTCGAGCACGCGCACCTCGCCTACCAGCGCAGCCGGCTGGTGCGGTCCTGGACCCACCTCGAGCGCCAGCGCGGCGGCTTCGGCTTCCTCGGCGGCCCGGGCGAGACCCAGATCGAGGCCGACCGGCGGATGATCCAGGAGCGGATGACCCGGATCGAGCGCGAGCTCGAGACCGTCACCCGCACCCGCGGCCTGCACCGCCGCTCCCGGCGCCGGGTGCCGTACCCGATCGTCGCGCTCGTCGGCTACACCAATGCCGGCAAGTCGACCCTGTTCAACCGCCTGACCCGGGCCGAGGTGCTGGCCGAGGACATGCTGTTCGCCACCCTCGACCCGACGGCGCGCGCCATCAAGCTGCCGCACGGCGAGACCGCGATCCTGTCCGACACCGTCGGCTTCATCTCCGACCTGCCGACCATGCTGATCGCCGCCTTCCGGGCGACGCTGGAGGACGTGATCGAGGCCGACATCCTGCTCCACGTGCGCGACATCGCCCACGAGGACGCGGAGGCTCAGGGCGCCGACGTCGCCCAGGTGCTGACCGAGCTCGGCATCGAGCCGAACACCGACCGGGTGATCGAGGTCTGGAACAAGGCCGACCTCCTCGACGAGGCGGAGCGCGAGCGCCTGCTCAACCTGAGCCGGCCGAACGGGGGGCAGAGCGCGGGACCGGTGCTGCTCTCGGCGCTCACCGGCGAGGGCATCGACCGCCTGATGAGCCGGATCGAGGCCCGCATCGCCGAGGCGCGCACCAGCTTCGCGGTGATCCTGGAGCCGGCGCAGGGCGCCGAGCTGCACTGGCTCTACGAGAACGCCGAGGTCCTCGACCGCCGCGAGGACGGCGAGGGGGCGACCCACCTCGTGGTCCGGATCGCCCCCGAGAAGGAGCCGCGCTTCCTCAACCGGTTCGGCGGGGCGCGGCGGTTGCGGGGGGGCGGGTAGGAGAAACCCGCGAGGCCCTCACCGTCATGCCGATCCACCGCCTCGCCATCTCCGGCTACCGCTCCTTGCGCGACATCGTGCTCGGCCTCGACCGGCTGACCGTGGTGACGGGCGCCAACGGCAGCGGCAAGTCGAGTCTCTACCGCGCGTTGCGGCTCCTCGCCGAGGTGGCGCAGGGGCGGGCGATCCCGTCGCTCGCCCGGGAAGGCGGTTTTGCCTCGGCGCTCTGGGCCGGGCCGGAGACCTTCGGGCGCCGGGTCCTCGACGGCTCGCAGCGGGTCGAGGGCACGGTGCGGCGCCGCCCCGTCGAGCTGAAGCTCGGCTTCTCCGACGACGATGTCGGCTACGCCATCGCGCTCGGCCTGCCGCCGCCGTCCTTTGCCGGCACGTTCTTCTCCCACGATCCCGAGATCAAGGCCGAGAGCGTCTGGAACGGGCCGATCGTCGGGCGGGCCAACGTCTTCGCCGAGCGCCGCGGACCCCTGGTGCGCCTGCGCGACGGCACCGGCACCTGGACCGAGGCGCTGGGCGACCTGCCCGCCTACGACAGCCTGATGACCCACGGCGCCGATCCCCGCGACGCCCTCGACGTGCTGCGCTTGCGCGAGCGGATGCGGGCCTGGCGCTTCTACGATCATTTCCGCACCGACCGCGACGCGCCGGCCCGCCGGCCGCAGATCGGCACCCGCACGCCGGTGCTGGCCGGCGACGGCGCCGATGTCGCGGCGGCGATCCGGACAATCATCGAGATCGGCGACCGGGACGCCCTCGACGCGACCATCGCCGAAGCCTTTCCGGGGGCGGAGCTGTCGGTGGCGAGCGGCGAGGACCACTTCACCCTCGAATTCCGCCAGCACGGATTGCTGCGCCCGTTGCGCGGCGCGGAGCTCTCCGACGGGACGCTGCGCTACATCCTGCTCGCCGCGGCGCTCCTGTCGCCGCGCCCGCCCGAGCTGATGGTGCTCAACGAGCCCGAGACAAGCCTGCATGCCGACCTCCTGGCGCCGCTCGCCGCGCTGATCGCGCGGGCCTCGCATGCCACGCAGGTCCTGGTGGTGTCGCACGCCGCCGCCCTGGTGGCGGCCCTGGAGCGGGAGGGCGGGGCCCGCATCATCCTGGAGAAGCGCCTCGGCGAGACGCTCGCGCCCGACCACGACCCGCCGTCCTGGACCTGGCCGAAGCGATAGCTCATGCCGCCGCGAAGCGGCGCCCGCGCAGGTGCCCGATCAAGCGGCGCCGGACCAGGAGCAGGGCACCGGAGACGGCGAGGCAGTAGAGGCCCAACCCGACGACGATCCCGGAGAACGGCACGCCGGCATCGATGAGCAGCCCCGACAGGAAGGGGCCGAGCGCCGTGCCCAGCACCATGATCGCCACGATGGCGCCGCGGATCGCCCCGAGATGGCGGGTGCCGTAGACCTCCGGCCAGAGGGCTCCGAACAGCGTCAGCGAGATCCCGTCGGTGATGCCGTAAAGCAGCATGAAGGCGAAGGCGGCCCACGGCGCGGAGACCCCGCCGAGAATCAGGCAGGCGAGCCCGAACGGCACCAGATAGACCGGCAGCAGCGCGAGGGCGGAGAACCGGTCGATGAGGCGACCGGCCAGCAGCAGGCACAGGAAGGTCGCGACGGCGTAGGGCGGGAAGGCGGCGGCCAGCACCTCCGGCGGCCAGCCGCGGCTCTCGGCCAGATGCACCTGATGGAAGAAGATCGTGTTGCTGATGAAGGAGGGCGGCAGCATCGCCAGCAGCAACAGGTAAAGGAACGGGTCGGCGAGGGCCTGCGCCCGCGTTGCTCCCTCGGCCGGGCCGGACCGCACGGCCTCCACCGGCACCCGCTCGCGTACCACGAGGTGGCGGGCAAGCGGCAAGGCGACGAAGACCAGGAGCAATGCGATGCCGAGCCAGGCGCCGCGCCAGCCGAGGAGGGCGGCGACGGCGACGAAACCGAGGGGCAGGCAGGCCTGGCCGGCATTGAGGCCGAGGGCGGCGAGCGACACCGCCCGGCCGCGCTCCGCCGAGAACCAACGCCCCAGCAGCGTGTAGGCGGTCTGCAGCATCAGCCCCTGGCCGGCGAGGCGGAGCAGGAACAGGCTCAAGGCCAGCACGGGCAGGTTCGGCGACAGGCCGAGGCCGGCGGCCCCCATGGCGAGCAGCCCGGCGGCGAGGCTCACCACCCGGGGCGCCGGCCAGCGGTCGATGAGCCCGCCGAGCCCCGCCAGCGCCACGGCCGAGGCCAGGGTGACGCCGGCATAGAGCGCACCGAACGCCCCGTCCGACAGCCCGAAATCCTGCCGGATCGCACCGCCCGACAGGGCGACCACGAAGGTCTGGCCGAAGCAGCCGCAGAACAGGAGCAGGAACCCGGCCGCGAGCCAGCGCCGATTGGCCTTGAGGAAGGGGGGCATGGAGGTGGGGGTAGCGGTGGGATGGACCGACCGCAACGACGATCTCCTCAAGGCGGAAAGATCGTGCGGTCCTGGTGGCCTACAGAATCGGCACCCTTCATTCTCGCTGCTCCGAGGCCCATCGGACGGAGTCCACCGAATCCCCCATCCATGACCTCATCCTGAGGTGCTGGCGTTCGGAGATCGCTGAGCCTTGAAGGAGGGCTCCAGCCATCACTCAGGCTTCTGGAGCCCTCCTTCGAGGTCAGTCGATCGTTGATCGACTGACACCTCAGAGACTGTTTGAGTATGATATTTTAGATCAAGACTTGAGAGATTCATGATTACCCTACCCTCTCACCTCATCCTGAGGTGCGACCGAAGGGAGCCTCGAAGGAGGGCTCCAGAAATCGCCGAGATCCCTGGAGCCCTCCTTCGAGGTCAGTCGATCGTTGATCGACTAACACCTCAGGATGAGGCAGAGGGTAGGATAAATGATAATTATTTTAATTTTTTAAATTCAAAACCGCCCAACCAGGTTATCGGGATGAGATCATGAGTTGGAAGATGCCGATACAGATGATCCGTCGCTTAAAAAATCAAACAGGATCTCGCATAGACTTAAAATCCGACGAGCACCCCATGGCGATCGAACTGGAAACCGAAGACCTGCTCCCACTACTCCATCCTGGAGAGGTTTTACGTCAGGAGTTCAGGGTACCGCGACGCGGCACAGAGGCGCGCGGCTCCGGCCCAAGGGGCCGCGCCGCGCGCCAAAAACCTCACTGCGAGCGGCGGCCGAACGAGATCGCGTAGGCCTGGACCCGGGCGTCGATCAGCGGGTCGTCCGAGACCTCCACGCCGTCCGGCAGGTTGTTGGGCATGAACAGCAGCGCCTTCTCGGCGGTCTCGCTGTCGGGCACCGCCTTGGTCAGGGTGAGCGTGCCGAGATCGACGAAGCGGCGGTCCTCCGGCCAGGCCACGGTCGCGTCCTTGGTCGAGTCCCCGGGTTGGGCGATCTGCGCCTCGACCCGGAAGGCGACCGGGGCCTTGGCGAGGCGGGCCGGCATCTCCTCGACGAGGTAGTTCGGGCCCTTGGCCTTGGCGTCGTCGGCGCTCAGGATCTCCTCGCCGGCCACCGGCACGATGCGGTAGCGGAAGGGGGTGCGCTTGCCGGCGGCGTCGACCAGGATGAAGGCGTTGACGCCGTTATAGACCTGGCGGCCGAAGCTCGACGGGGTCTTGGCGGTGGCGAGCGCCTTCGGGGCATTCGGGTGGGCGGCCATGAACTGCTCGACCGGGGTCGGCTTGGCGGTGCCGGGGCCGCTCTTGGTGATCGCCACCAGGAGGTCGCGGAACTCCTCGCCGGTGGCGACCGGGAAGGTCTTCAGCGAGTTGGTGACGACGTCCATCTCGGAGCCGTCGGCGGGCTTGAACTTGATCGACAGGCCGTGCGGGTTGGCCTCGGGGGCGCCGTCGGGGATCTGCGGCAGGCCGGTCGCGTCGGAGAAGCGCACGGTCACCGGCACGGCGGCGCCGGAGAAGACGCCGGCCTTGCTCAGGGTCTTGGCATCCGCCGACGGGGTGAAGCTGCCCTCCACCACCACGCCCTTGGCGTGGTTCGAGCGCTTGCCCGGATGCTCGCCGAAGATCTTGGTCATGGCCGCGATGGTCTGCTCGGCCGTGGAGGCGTCCTGCGCCGAGGCGGCCGGGACGGCGGCGAGCAGCAGGGCGGCACCGAGGAGCGCACGCCGGATCGGGGAACGGGTCATGATCGGTCATCCCTTCGCGGGGCCGATTCGGCCCGGCGCGACATGACCCGAGTATTCGATTGCGCGCAAGCGATCGGCGTATCAAAAATTCGTCAGGTTCCAGACCGGGGTGCGCTGCCCGGAAGCCGCTTGTGCATGAAGGTGCAGGGCTCCGGCACGCCGTCGGGCGAGCAGGCGTAGTCCGGCACCACGCCGGTCACGGCGTAGCCGAGCGAGCGGTAGAGCGCCTCGCCGGCATCGTGCGAGCGGGTGTCGAGGACCAGGAGCGAGCGCCCTTCCGCCCGGGCCACCGCCTCGGCCTCGTTCATCAGCGCCCGGCCGAGGCCGCTGCGGCGCGCCCGGGGGTGGACCAGCACCTTGGTGATCTCGGCCCGGTGCCGGCCGTTCGGCGGGCCGGCGAGGCCGACCTGGGCGCTGGCGACGACGCGCGTGCCGTCCCGCGCGACCAGCAGCCGGCGGGCGCCGCTGCGCAAAGCCGGCAGCCCGTCGCGCCAGAATCCTTCCGCCTCGGACAGGGTGAAGGGGAGCACGAAGCCGATGCTGGCCCCGTCGAGGACGCAGGCATGGAGGAGGGCGGCGAGGTCGGGCAGGGCGGCCTCGGCCGCGTCGGCCGACAGGGTCTCGATGGGGGGCATGGTCTCGAATCCTCTCACGGCCGGCCGATCGCGATCAGGTAGCGGGCCTCGTCCGGGCCCGGGCTGGTGAAGCGGGAGGCGCCGGCGAGGCGGTAGCGCAGGCAATCGCCGGGCAGGAGGGCATGCACGACCCCGTCGAGGGCGAGGTCGAGCCGGCCCGCCAGCATCCAGAGGTGATGCTCGAGCCCGCCGACGGGCGGGGCCGCGTAGGCGATGCTGGCGCCGGCCGGCAGGGTGCCGTGGACGAGCTCGACGGCGAAGTCCCGGGCCGGGGGCGAGACGCCGCGGCGGCGAAACCCCGTCTCGGGATCGACCCAGACCGCCTGCGCGGCGTGGCGCACGACCTCCGCCGGGTCGGCCTCGATCTCGGCGAGCAGCCGCGACATCGGCCGGCCGTAGACGGTGCAGAGCCGGCCGAGCAGCGAGGCGGTCGGGCTGGTCTCGGCCCGCTCCAGCCGCGACAGGGTGGGGCGGCTGATCCCGCTCGCGGTCGCGAGGGCGTCGAGGGACAGGCCGTGCTCCTGGCGCAGGGCGGCGAGCCGGGCGGCCAGCCGCCGGTCGATTTCCGCGGCCTCGCCGGACGCGGCGGGCACGGGCTCTGGCATGGGTCCATCTCTCATGAATGAGAGATTTTCCCATATTCGATCGAACGTCAAGCCGATCGCCCAGCGCTCTCTATAAGAGAGGTGTCAGCGCTCCCGCTTCTTCACCGCGACCCAGGCCTCCTCCATCGTCGCGAGGCCGGCTTGCGCCAGGGGGCGGCCGTCCTTCGTCACCTCCGCCTCCATGGCGGCGAAGCGGCGCTGGAATTTCAGGTTGGCGCGTCGCAGCGCCTCCTCCGGATCGACGCCGGCATGGCGGGCGAGGTTGGCGACCGAGAACAAGAGGTCGCCGATCTCCTCGGCCACCGCCTCCGGGCCCTCGCCGGCCAGCGCCTGCACGACCTCGTCGGTCTCCTCCCGCACCTTGGCGACGACCTCGGCGGCGTCCGGCCAGTCGAAGCCGACGGCGGCCGCCTTGGCCGAGATCTTTTCCGCCCGGGCGAGGGCGGGGAGCGCCAGGGGCACGCCGTCGAGGGTGCCCTCCGGGGCGGGCGGGCGCCCGGCGGCGGCGGCGCGGGCCGCCTTGGCGCGCCGCTCCTCGGCCTTGATCGCCGCCCATTGCGCGTTCACCGCCGCCGGGTCGAGGTCCTTCGAGTCGCCGAAGATGTGGGGGTGGCGGCGCACCATCTTGTCGGCGATGGCGGTGGCGACGTCGTCGAAGCCGAAGGCGCCGACCTCCTCGGCGATCCGGGCCTGGAAGACGACCTGGAACAGGAGGTCGCCGAGCTCGTCGCGCAGCTCCTCCGGATCGCCGGTCTCCACCGCCTCGGCGACCTCGTAGGCCTCCTCGATCGTGTAGGGGACGATGCTGGCATGTGTCTGCGCCAGGTCCCACGGGCAGCCGCCCTCCGGGTCGCGCAAGGCGGCCATGATCCCGAGAAGCCGCGCGATCGGGGGGGTGCTCATGCTCGCTCAGCCATCCGTCCGCGCCGCTCCGGGCGGCGCCTCGCCCCGCTCATAGGCGCCGGCAGGCCTCCGGGGAAGCGCCCGGTGGGGGGAGGGCAGGGCCCTGCAAAACCTCGCTTATTCCATAAATTCCTACTACCTCGGCGATTGTATCCGATCGGCGCCGAAGGCGCCTCCGATCGTTCTTCAAAACGAACCCTGTCTCGGGCCTATAGGTGACTTATCAGTCATGGATTCTCAGAGAGTCAGTTATGTGGATTATATGGAGGAGCGAATTTCCTCGCCGCGACAAGAGTTTGCGGGGTGGTTGCGCATACGGGTCTGCGTGGATCGGCATCGGACTCTGCGTGGAGCCGCATCGGATTCTGCGGGGATTCCGGGGGTTCGCGCATCGGATTCTGCGTGCCCGCGCATCGGATTCGGCGTCGGGCCCCGGCCAAGTCCCCGGAATCCGGCCGGTTTCGATTCGCCCCCGCGTATCGAACTCTGCGCAGCCGGGAGATCCGGGATCCGACCCCGTATCGAACTCTGCGCCGCTCCTCCACCGGTGCTCCACCGGGATCCGCCCACCCCGCCCACAGGCTTGCCCTCCGGCCCGGCCACCGCCGATCCCCAGGACGGTGCACAGGGCGGTGCACAGGGCCTTGCACAGCCGGGCCACAGGGCCTCGGCGGCGGGGAGGGCGAGGACGCCGGAGCCCTCCGCTCGAGCCTCCACGGCCTCTCCACGGGCCTTCGGCGGCCGCTTCGGCGGGCCGGTGCCGGATTCGGCGCGGGATAACGGGGACGATTCGCGGGAATCTTGGGATAACCCGTCCCGGGCAACGGAATCCCGGGAGCCGAATCGTGCATGACGGTTTGGACCACGGGCCGGCGAGGACGGCCGCGGAACCCGAAGCGGGCGTCAGGCAAGACCGGCAGGCATGAGCATCGAGGCCAAGATCGCGGCGATCCACGACGAGGACCTGCTGGCCGAGCTGGAAGCGGCCCGGGGCGGTTTCCTGTACGCGGTCATCGTCGAGCACATCGCCCACCGCCAGGCCCTGCGCGACGCCGAGCGGGCGGAGGCCGGCCGCCGGCAGGAGACCCGCGCCGCGATGGGGCGCGACCAGCGCCGCCGCGACGCGGTCCGCCTGGTGATCGAGGCCGAGCCGGTGACGCCGGACACGATCCAGCACATCCATTCCGTACTGGCGCTCTGCGGCCTTCCCTACCGCGACCCCGGCGACGAGCGGGAATTCTTTCGCGAATACGGCCGCAACACGCTGAGCCTCCTGGCCGGCCGGCTGAAGAACCCGACGACCGGCCAGATGGAATTGCAGGGGCTGCCCTACGGCCCCAAGGCCCGGCTGGTGCTGCTGCATCTCTGCACCGAGGCGGTGCGCCAGCGCAGCCCGACGGTCGAGGTCGCCGACAGCCTGTCGGGCTTCATGCGCGAGATGGGATTCGCCGTCACCGGCGGCGAGCGCGGCACGATCCGGCAGTTCAAGGAGCAGCTGCACCGGCTCGCCGCCTGCACGATGCAGATCGGCCTGTGGGACGGGCAGTCGCGCTCCTCGACCCTCACCATGCCGCCCTTCCGCCAGCTCGACCTCTGGCGCGCCGACGGGCAGGACGGGATCGCCTGGTCGAAGACGGTGCAGTTCCACCAGGACTTCTACGACAACCTGGTCCAGCACGCCCTGCCGGTCGACATCCGGGCCGCCCGGGCCTTCTCGGGCTCGGCGCGCAAGCTCGACCTGCTGTTCTGGGTCGGCTACCGCCTGCGCAGCCTGCAGCGGCCGCTTCGCCTGACCTGGGACACGGTGCACAAGCAGTTCGGCGCCGACAACGCCTCCCTGCGCAGCTTCCGCCAGGCGTTCAAGGCCGACGTGGCCCACGTCAAGGAGGTCTTTCCGAAGCTCCCGCTCAGCCTCGACGAGGCCGGCCTGCAGCTGATGCCGACCGATCCGGGCCTGCTCCTGGTGCCCCCCAAGGCCGCCCGCCGCAAGGCCGCGTCCGCCGGGGCAGGGGCCGCCTGAGGGGCCGCAACTCGCCGCCGTCCAGCGCGCCCCGGGCGACGATCCTCGGCAACGGCGGTGGTCCGCTTCCTTCACGAGGGGAAGGCCGCCCGGGCCGCGACGGCGATCGGCCCTGCGGGAGGACGCGGGTGGCGGTCGAGGCGGCCGGCCGCAGCGGACATGTCCCCGAGCGACGCGGCGGGGGAACCCCGTTCATCCCAAGCGGGACGTCCGCCCGCCATCGTCGCGCCGAACCGTTCCACCGGGGGGCGGGATGGGGGAGGGCGCTTCCATTCTCTCCGGGTTGCGGTCTCCGGACGACCCTGCCCGCACCGGTGCGACGAGATCCGCGCGCGAACCCCGTCTTCCGTCGCTACGTGGAATGTTTCGCATTCATTCCAAACTGCCCGTCGCTCCCATTCCCGCCGCCAACGGCGCCCCGGGCGGCGAGACAGGACCGGAGAGGGGGTGCCGCCGCGGCGGCATTCCCGTGGAAGCGGCCGAACGGCGGCTTGCGCTTTTATGGAATATTCCTATTCTCGCTATTCCTGGAGAGAACCATCGTCTCCCATGGAATATTCCAAGAGGTACCCATGTTCCTGTCGGAGGCGGAGGCGGAGGCCCGGTTGGACGACCTGCGGCGCCAGCGCGCCGCCCTCGACCGGGCGATCGCCGAGCACGAGCTCTACCTCGATCTCGGCCGCCGGCTCGCCCGGCCGGGCATCGCCGATCCCGTCCCGGCCCAGACCCAAGGCCCCGTTCCGTTCGCGCAGCCGCGCCCGGGGCCCGCACCGGCCGCGTCCGCGCCGGTCGCGCCCATGAAGCCTACCTCGCAGCCGACCGCGGAATCCCCCGCCGCCGGCAGCGCGGCCCGCCGCGAGGGGCGCCGGCTGATCGAGGCGGCGGAGGAGATCCTGTCCGCCGCCGGCCGGCCGATGCATGCCGCCGAGATCTGGGAGCGGCTCGCCGCCCGCGGCCTGACCCTGCCGGGTCACGATCCGGTGGCGGCGCTCAACACCCGGCTGTGGAAGCGCGCGCAGGGCGGCGCGGTCTTCCGCCGGCTCGGCGACGGGGTCTACGGCCTGGCTCCCTGAGGCCCCGCCCGAACCGGTTCCGCTTCGGTCGGATCCATACGGGATCCTTATGCGGCGCCCGCGCCGTCCGCCTCGAATCCCTATGGGGCGAGGGACACCTTGAGGCCGCGGCCCCAGGACGGCCGCGCGAACCCGATCCCGTCGATGCCCCGATCCCTGGACGTTTCCGCGCCGGCCCCGGTCCCGGCCCGTCTTCCGCTCGATTTCCTCGTCGGCCAGAGCGCCGAGGGCCACTGGCTCGCCGTCGAGACCCACGGCCTGTGCGGCGGCATCTTCCGCACCCGCCGGGACGCGCTGACCTACGCCGCCGCCGAGACCGGCCGCCGGCCCGACGCGGTGCGCCTCGCCAGCGCCCCCCTGGCCCTCGTCCCGTGAGGCGTCCGCGCCCGCCTTCGAGCCTGCCCTGTCGCCTCGGCGGCGCGCTCACCGCCCTCGTCACGCCGTTCGCGGCCGGCGGGACCCGGCTCGACGAGCGGGCGCTGGGCGATCTGGTCGCCTGGCAGGTGGCGCAGGGCAGCGAGGGCCTGGTGGTCGCCGGCCTCACCGGCGAGGGGCCGACCCTGACCGAGCCGGAGCGCGCCCGGGTGCTGCGGATCGCCCTCGAGGCCGCGGCGGGGCGGGTGCCGGTGATCGCCGCCACCGGCAGCAACTGCACCCGCACGAGCGTCGCCCGCACCCGGGACGCCGCCGCGGCCGGCGCCGCCGCGACCCTGGCGGTCACGCCCTACTACAACCGCCCGACCCAGGACGGGCTCTACTGGCACTACGCGGCGATCGTCACGGCGGTCGACCTGCCGCTCCTGGTCCAGACCGTGCCGGCCCGGACCGGGATCGACCTCGCGCCCGCGACCCTGGCGCGGCTCGCCGCCCTGCCGCGGGTGCGGGGGATCCTGGATTCCACCGGCGACCTCGCCCGGCTCGCGACGATCGAGCGGACCGCCCCGGACCTCCTGCTCCTGTCGGGCGACGACGCCACCGCCGCCGCCTTCACCATGCTGGGCGGGCAGGGCTGCGTCTCGGTCCTGGCCAACCTGGTGCCGGGGGCGTGCGCGGCCCTGCAGCGCGCCGCCCGGGACGGCGACCACGCCCGCGCCCGGCTGATCCAGGCCGGGCTGATGCCGCTGGTCGCGGCCCTGTCCGCCGAGAGCGATCCGGGCCCGGTCAAGCTCGCCCTCGCGCTCCTGCGCCCGGACGTGGCGCCGGACCTGCGCCTGCCCCTGGTGCGGCCGCGGCGCGAGACCGAGGCGGCGCTCGCCGCGGCCCTGACGGCGGCCGCCGCCCTCGACCCCGCCCCGGCCGGGGCGGCCGCCTGAGGCCGGGCCGATGCGGCTCGGGCGTGCCCGGCTTCGTTGTGCCGGACTCGGTGCCGGACTTGGCCTCGTCAGGCCCGGGCTTGCGCGTCCTGCACGAAGGCGGCCCGCGCCTTCGCGTCGGGCGCGCGGTCCTGCGCGCGGCACCATTCCAGGAAGGCCTCCGGCTCGATCCGCACCCGCCGGACCTCGACGCCGCTGCGCGCCACCTCGCGCTCGACCTGCGTCGCCGACATCAGCCAGGTCGCGTAGCTCCCGGGCAGGCCGGAATCCGCCATCGCCTCCAGGATGCGGGGATAGTCGCCCGGCTCGTACCAGGCGATGCCGACGCTGCGCGGACGATCCATCGCTCGGTTCCTCGACCCCAGGCATCCCGCGCCACCGCGGCCCGGCGGCGGACAGTGTCGCCGGCCTGCCGGTACCGCAACAAAAAAAGGCCGCCCTTGCGAGGCGGCCCGAAGTCTAGGGAGGAAACGCCCAAAGAGGGCTGCACCGCCGCGACGCCATCGCGGCGGTACGGCGCCCTTCTCTCATGGTGCGGCGCACAACACAATCGATCGCATTGCACAACGGCCATGCTCGCGGCGCATGACGTAAGGGAATAAGGGGTGGGCCGGTCCGGGGTCCCGGGGGGGGCGGCAAACCGCCCCGCGCCCCCGAACGTCCTTGCCCCCCGGCGGCGACCTGCTAGACGACTCGTCTCCCTCGTGGACGTACCCTGTGGCGCTCCGGCTCCGCCGACAGGCTGGACCGTGAGGGGGCTCGCGACGACGAGTTGGCGGTGGACCAGTTCTCCCCGCCAGCCTGTGAGGCTCAGTGGGCCGGGTGGTCGCGGGAGGGTCGGCGCAGCGGGGAACAGGAACCGCGTCGCCGGCTGATGGCCCACACATTCGCCCCCGAGCGGCGGGCGTTCCGGCGGGCCGGGCCGCCGCATGGCCGGGCCGCCGGCGGGGTAGCGCGCCGCCGCGCAAGTTCAAGAATTCCGCAAACCGCCACGCTTCGCTAACCATGCGCCGGATTTCGCACGGGAGCCGTCGCATGGGAGACCGCATGGGAGCGCGCGTGAGAACGGCGGCGGGAGCCTACCGGATCCTGGCCCCGGCCTCTCGCCGGACGGACCGGTCCTGCGAGGGGCGCCGCGGCGGCGCGCGCGACGAGCCGCGGTCCGGCCAGGGGGCCCCGGCCCCCGGCGGGACGCGGCAGGGGCCGAAACGGGAGGCGGCCGAGATCTGGTCGCAGCAGGACCGCCGCGGCCTGACCGCACGCGAGCTGATCCGCCTGGCCCAGGCGGTGCGGCTGCGCGCCCCGGCGCCGCGGGACCCGTCGGCGGGGCGGTGACGCGCCCGACCCCGGTCGCGCCTCAGGCCGTCCGCGCGGCGGCCTCCCGGGCCGTGGCGCCCGGCGCGTCCTCGCCCACCATCGCGTCGGCGAGGGCGACGCTCCACGATCGCAGGTTGCCCGCGTCGAGCGTCATCATCCCCGACACGGACTGCAGCTTCACCAGCCGCACGGTGTGGCGGCCATGGGCGGCGTTCCTTCCCTCGTCGTCCTTGGCGGCCTTCGTCTCCCTCTCGAGGGCCTCCAGGACCTTCTGCATCGCCTGTATCCCGTGGAGCGCGGCCACGTCCTTGAATTCCTTGGCGAGGTCGGGGTCGTCCTTGAACAGCGTCTCGACGGCTTTCCGCGCGGGGCCGTCGGTCGTGATGGCGCCGCTGCCGTCGAGCTTGAACGTCATCGGGCCGTCGGTCGCGATGTTCGCCCGGGCCATCGCCCCGCCGATCCTGTCCGCCAGGGCCTTGGTGCGCTCCCGCACGAGGTCGTCGAGCGAGGTCGCGCGGGACACGCCCGGGCCGCCGGATTCGGCGAGCCGCGCCTGCGCGGCGGCGCTGAGCACGACGATTGCGGCGGCCCCGAGCCCGGTCGACGGCGTCCTGCCCGCCTCCGCGCCCGGCTTCGCCGCCCCCGCCGCCTGCGGCGCGGGGACGGCGCCGCCGGAGACCGAGTTCTTCGAGGGCGCGACGGACGCCGCCTGCGCCGTCCACGGGGTCGCTGCTGTCGTCACCGCGGTCCCGAACTCCCGCCGGATGCCACGCGGCGACCATGCCGGAATGACGTTACGACAGAATTAAGTGTCCGGATGAAAAGTGTGCCGATAACTGGTCGGCAGCGAATGTCGATGGCGCCGGGATGGCGGCGTCATCCTGGCGGTCGCATCGATCAGGTGCTGACGTTACTCGGAAGAGTCTCGGACGGTCCGGCGACGCGGGGTCCGCCCGCGCCGCGGGCGGTCTCCGGGAAGGCCCGCCGTCAGGCCGGCTCGTCGCGCAGCAGGTGGTAGAGCAGGATCGCCGCCGCGGTGGCGGTGCCGATGCCGCCGAGGGTGAAGCTGCCGAGGCGCACCGTGAAGTCGCCGGCGCCGAGCACCAGGGCGGTGCCGACGGTGAGCAGGATCCGGGTGCGCGAGAAGTCGACCCGGTTCTCGACGAAGATCCGCCCGGCCGCCGCGGTGATCAGCCCGAACACCACTACCGACAGGCCGCCGATCACCGGGCCGGGGATCACCAGGATCGCCGCGCCGAATTTCGGCGACAGCCCGAACAGGATCGCCACCACGCCGGCCAGCGCGAAGACCAGGGTCGAGTAGATCCGGGTCACCGCCATCACGCCCATGTTCTCGGCGTAGGTGGTCACGCCGGTGCCGCCGAAGAACCCCGACAGCATCGTGGCGAGGCCGTCGCCGAGGAAGGCCCGGCCGAGATACGGGTCGAGGTTGCGCCCGGTCATCGCGCCGATCGCCTTCACGTGGCCGAGGTTCTCCGCGACCAGCACCAGGGCGACGGGGGCGACGAGCCAGATCGCCGAGGGCTCGAAGACCGGGGTCGTGAAGTGCGGCCAGCCGAACCACGGCGCGTCGGCGATCCGCCCGAGATCGAGGGGTTTCGCCAGCCCCAAGCCGTTGGCGAGCACCCCGTAGAGCAGGGTGGCGGCCACCGCCCCGATGAGGAGCGGCAGGCGCCTTGCCGCGCCCGGCAGGTAGGCGGCCGACAGGCCCACCGCCAGGATCGTGAACAGCCCGATCCCGGTGTCGAGGCCGGAGCCCGAGATGCCCTTCACCCCGATCGGCGCGAGGTTGAGCCCGATCGCCGCGACGATCGCCCCGGTCACCGCCGGCGGCATCAGCCGGCCGATCCAGGCGTCGCCCGCCCGCATCACCGCGATCCCGATCACCGCGTAGACCGCGCCCGCCGCCACGATGCCCCCCAGCGCCACCGGCAGGTTGGGGTTCGCGCCGCTGCCGGAATAGCCGGTGGCGGCCACCACCACGGCGATGAAGGCGAAGCTGGAGCCGAGGTAGCTCGGCACCCGGCCGCCGACCACGACGAAGAACAGCAGCGTCGCGATGCCGGAAAACAGGATCGCCAGGTTAGGGTCGAACCCCATCAGCAGCGGGGCGAGCGCGGTGGAGCCGAACATCGCCACGACGTGCTGGAGCGCCAGCACCACCGCCTGGACCCCCGGCGGGCGCTCGTCCGGCAGCACCACCGGCCCCCGGGCGAGCCGCCAGCGCGGAAAGCCCCGCGCGTCCTCCCGCTTCTCCGCTTCCATGGTCTCCCCCCCGATCTTCGTGTCCAGGGAGGGCCTTAGAGCATTTTACGCGCGAGGGGATGCGGGTTCGTCGCCGGCTGTGCGCCGACGGCGCTACAGCTTCCAGCCGACCGAGACGCCGAGGGCGGTCTCGGCGAGCGCGATGTCGGCCTCGCCGCCGCCGTAGGAGACCGGGATCGAGCCCCGGCCCTTCGCGGTGTTGCGGGGCGCGTGCATCACGAACCCGGTGATCTCGGTTCCGGAGGCCGTGGTCCAGGTCGCGCCGGCGGTGACGTGGTGGGTCACCACGCCGGGGGCCAGGATGTTGAGGAGGGTCTGCGAGGGGCGGACCGGGTTCTGCGCATAGCCGTAGCCCGCCCGCAGGGTCAGGCTCGGGTTCACGGCGTAGCGCAGCCCGAGCTTCACCACGGAGATGTCGCGCCAGCCGAAGCCGGGGCCGTCCGCGGCGCCGAAGGGCCGGCCGGCGAGCAGGGGTGCCAGCGGCGTCCCGATCGAGCGGACGCTGGAATAGGCGATGCGCTTGACGTCGACCGCGACGGTCAGCGCCTCGCTCGCCCGCACCGCCAGGCCGGCGCCCCAGGAGGCCGGCACGTCGAAGCCGCCGCGCTCGGCGAACAATCCCTCGTAGCGGTGGAAGCCGGTCGCCAGGACCTCCGACTGGTAGAACGCCCCCAGGCTGACGCGGCCGAACCGCCCGAGATAGCCGACCCGCACGCCCGCGCCCGTCGACCAGTCGGTGCCCCGGTTGGTGAACCGGGCGGGATCGGCGGAGGCGACCGCGAAGGGCTGCAGCCCCGCCGCCTTGAAGCTCTGGAGGAGCCCGAGCGGCGAGACGCCGAGGCTCTGGCCGGGGGCGACCTCCACGGCCAGCGTCGGCGCGACGAAGACCTGCTTGAGGTCGACCCCGGCATGGCCCGTCGCGCCGAAGGCCGCGAAGGGGTTTTGCTTGTAGACCGTGTTCATGCCGCCGTTGCCGTAGACGGCGAGCCCGAGAGCGAGCCCGCCCGGGAGCGGGCGCACGATGCCGAATTCCGGCATGACGAAGGGGTTGAGGCCGTTGCCGCTGGAGCGCCCGTCCAGCCCCGCGCCGTTGCCGGAGATCGCCGCGGAGCGGTCCGGCACGAAGACGTCGGCGCCGATGTCGAAGCGGTAGCCCAAAGCCGCGGCGGCGGCCGGGTTGGCGCCGATCGACAGGGAATCCTGCGGATCGGCGATCGCGGCGCCGGCCTGGCCCTTGGCCTTGGCGCCGAGCCCGTTCTGGAAGTAGCCGTCCGTCGCGTGGGCGATGGTGGCGAGCGACAGGGAGGGCAACAGGGAGGCCAGCACGGCCAGATGCAGCGACGGTTTCGTCATGGCTTCGTCAACGCCCCGACAGGATCGCGCACGGCCGGCCTCCCGCGGCCTGACCGGATCGTCGATGATGTGGTTGGTGGAGAAAGACTATTATTGGCCGTTCGTTACGGCAACGCTTCATGATAAAATGCTTTGCTTTATTTCAGCGAATTTCGGCGCAGATGTCCTGTTGCGTTGCGATTCGGCAGAATGAACGGGTCGAAGGGGCGTCGATGTCTTGCGGCCGAGTTTGATTCCGCCGCGTCATGGGCACGGTCCCGCGCCGGGCAGGGCGGCCCGCAGGCCTGTGGATCCGCGCTCCCTCGTCCCCCGGCCCCCTTGCTCCCTGTCCCGTGGCGGGCGTGACCCGGTGCGGTATCTGTTGCAGTCTCGATCTCCGGCCGTCTTGGGCGGAACGAGCCTCCCTCCGCACCCTGGATTGTCGCGGGCAGCCGGTGCACGGGCAGCAGGTGGATGACGGTATGACCCCTCCGGACGACACCCCGACCGACCTCACCGTCATGATCTCGGGCGGCTTCGCGCTGGCCTACGAGGCGGCGCTGCCGGATTTCACCCGGGAGACCGGGCTCGCGGTCAGGACGCTGTCCGGCGCCTCGCAGGGGCAGGGGCCGCGGACCATCCGCCACCAGCTCGCCCATGGCGCGCCCGTCAACGTGGTGATCCTCTCGAACGAGGGGCTGCACGAGCTGAGGCAGGAGGGCCGGATCCTCGCCGGGTCGGCGGTCGAGCTCGCCACCGCGCCGCTCGCCGCCGCGGTGCGCACGGGCGCGCCCGAGCCCGCGATCGACACGGTCGCGACGCTGACCCGTACCCTGGCGCAGGCCCGCCGCGTCGTGATGCCGGGCAGCACGAGCGGTCTGTTCATCCGCGACACGGTGTTCCCGCGCCTCGGCCTCACCGACACGGTGCGGGTGACGATGTTGGCGCGCGGCACCGAGTCGGCGGCCGCCCTGGCGGCGGGCGAGGCCGACCTCGCCCTGGGGCCGGTCAGCGAACTCGTCGACGTGCCGGGCATCACGGTGATCGGGCCGCTGCCCGACGCGGTCCAGCTCGTCCAGACCTTCACCGCGGCGATCGTCGCGGGCTCGGGCGCCGTCGGATCGGCCCGGAGGCTGATCGCCTACCTCGCCTCGGACCGGGCCGCGGCGGCGATCCGGCGGACCGGGATGGAGCCGGTTGCCGGGCGCTGAAGGGAGGGCCGCGCCGGGGCGCGGCCCTCCGACCCTCGTCAGGCGAGGGCCGCGCCCCATTTGGCGGCGTCCGGCGCCTTCTCCTTGTAGATCGCCCCGGACGCGTCGACGTGCAGCTCGGTCCAGGCGCCGTCGTCCCGGCGGGCCAGCACCTCGACGTGCTTGGGCTTGAGCCTGGGCTCGCCCGTCGGCGTCCACCCGGCCGCCGTCACGGCGGCGAGGGCGGCGGCGGGATCGACCGGGGCGTCCGACCGGGACTTGCCGGGGTGGTTCGGCTTCTTGTGGTGGATCTCGACCGGGGCGCGGCCCGGCGTGGCGATCCGCGCGACCTTGATCTCGGAGGGGCGGCGCTCGCCCTCCAGGGTCACCGCCAGGCCGGCCGCGAGGGGGAAGGCCTCCGCGCCCTTGGGCCCGAGATCGGCGAGGTGGACCGCGCCGTCCGCCTCCAGGGTGAAGCGGTGCGCGAAGACGTGCTGGATCGTGCCCGAAAGGGCGGTGGTGTCGTGGTACGGCATGATCTTCTCCGAAGAGCGCCCAACCGCAGGCGCGACCGGGAGGTGGGGGCGGGCGGGATCGTCCGCAAGGTCGTCCGCGGGATCGATCGGCCATCGGCTCCGCCGCGAGGGAGACCGGCCGCGGTCAGGCCTCCCGGCAGGCGCAGGCGAAGATCTCCGCCCCGAAGGCCTGCGCCAGGGCGAGGCGCCCGCCCGGGGTGACGGCGACGGCCCGGCTGCCGGCGCTCCGGCGCAGCCAGCCCCGGTCGAGGCCGGTCGCCAGCAGGGCCGCCCCGAGGGTGCCGGCGAGGTGGGGCCGGCGCTCGCTCCAGTCGAGGCAGGGGCGGCAGAAGACCCGCCGGCGGTGGCCCCGGGCCGCCCCGTCGAGATCGACCCCGAGCCCGCGCAGAAACACCTCGCCCTGCGGCGTGAGCGCGCCGCCGTCGGCCCCGAGCTCGACCGCGCCGCGGGCGACGAGGGCGTCGGTCATCGCGACGGCGAGCCGCCCGGCGAGGTGGTCGTAGCAAGTGCGGGCCTCGCGCAACGCCGCGTCCCGGGGGCCGGTCGGCCGCGGCGGGGCGGCGGCCGGGACCGCCGCCACCGCCATCACGCCCTCGAGCATCCGGGCCACCGCCGGGGCGGCGAGGCGGTGGTAGCGGTGGCGGCCCTGGCGCTCGACCGCCAGCAGCCCGGCCTCGACCAGCTGCGCGAGGTGGCCGCTCGCGGTCTGGGGCGTGACGTTCGCCGCGCGGGCGAGCTCGGCCGCGGTCAGCGCGCGCCCGTCCATCAGCACCGCCAGCATCCCGGCGCGGGTCGGGTCGCCGACGAGGGCGGCGGTGCGGGCGAGGGCGGCGACGGTCACCATGGGGGTCTCCTCGGGTCGGCGCCGCGGCGGGCCTCCCTTGTAGCGCGGGCGAGCGCCCGACGCTTCGGCCGGCGCCGAAGCAGCACGGCCGGCGGACCGGCGACACCGGGCCGACGCAACCGCCGGACCCCGCCGATGCCGCTCCCGATCCTGCCGCAGCCGATTCGCCGCCTCCTCGCGGCGCTCGGGCCCGGACGCCCCGGCGGAGGCCCGCCCGGGGAGGGCGCGCTCGCGCGACACCTGCGGCAGCGCCGCGACCGCGCCAGGTTGGACGGGCTCGACGACAGGTTGCTGCGCGACGTCGGCCTGCGCCGGGAGGGCACGCGCGCCGGCATCGACTTCGTTCCCCTGTCCTCGGCCGATCCGCGGGCCTCCCCGCGGCGCGGCGCATCGTCGTGAGAACGGCCGGAGCCGGCATGACGCGGATGCGTTGCGGTTTCGCTGCACCGCAACGCCGCCTTCGACTGGCCATGATCGAGCCGTGATCCTGCCGTGGTCCCGGACGCAGCTCGCGGAAGCTTCGTGCGCCCCCCGGCGGTGTTTCCCCGTTGCATCACGTCGCCACGATCTTGCTGCCGAGCGTGGCAATTGGTTTACGAAGCGTATCCGTGCCCCGACCTCGCCACATTCCGCCTAAAGCTAGGCCTTGAGCGCGGCCGTTCCGGTCCGCTCGGCCGATGCACGAGAGGGGCCTGCATGACCCGGAACCGGACTTTCCCCATCACCGCCGCCCTCGCGGCGCTCGCCGCGGCGCCGCATCTCGGCGGCTGCAGCCTGGTCCCCCACGGGGTCGAGACGACGGGAAGCCTTCCGGACCGCAAGCAGCTCGCCGCCGTCACGCCCGCCGACCGGGACTGCCTCGCCCGGGCGATGTACTTCGAGTCCAACCGCTCGAGCGAGGAGGGCCTGCTCGCGGTCGGCACCGTGGTGATGAACCGGCTCGAGGCCCCGGCCTACCCGAACTCGATCTGCGGCGTCGTCGGCCAGAAGCGCCAGTTCGCCACCGGCGTGCTGCACAAGCCGATGCGCGACCGCGAGCGCGAGAAGGCCCAGCAGGTCGCCGACGCGATCCTGGCCGGCGAGCGCCACGAGAAGGTCGGCGGCGCGATGTTCTTCCACACCGCCGGCTACACCTTCTCCTACCGCAACATGCACTACGTGGCGCTGGCCGGCGGCAACGCCTTCTACGAGAAGCGCCCGTGGTACGACCGCGAGGGCGCGACGCCGCGCCAGTCCCTCGCCCGCGTCCAGCTCGCCCAGGCCTCGCAGGGACAAGTCTCCCAAGGACAAGTCTCGCAGGACCGGCTCTCGTCGGCCGGCGGCGCCCGCTGGACCGCGCAGGCGACCCGCAGCGCCGTCCGCGCCGCCCAGCAGACCCCGCTCGCCGAGCTCGGCCCCGCCCGCAACGTCTGCCGCGTCGCCGCCGCCGAGACCGGCCGCAGCCCGGGCTGAAGCGGCCTGACGCGAAGACCCCCGTCGCCCCCCGCCGGACCGGCGCGGAACGCAACGGCCGCGCTGCCGTTACGTCTCCCACGGACGACCGGGGAGGACGATTGTGGCGTCAGGAGCAGGAACGGCGCGGGTCGCCGGATCGGGCGTGGTGCGCACCGACGTGCCGGCGCGGATGGACCGGCTGCCCTGGAGCCGCTTCCACCTGATCCTGGTGATCGCGCTCGGCGTCACCTGGGTGCTCGACGGGCTCGAGGTCACCATCGTCGGGGCGATCGGCCCCGTGCTGCAGGACAAGCGGGCGCTGGGCTTCACCCTCCAGGAGATCGGCGCCTCGGCCTCGTTCTACGTCGTCGGCGCGGTGGTCGGCGCCCTGGTGTTCGGCTGGCTCACCGACCGGTTCGGCCGCCGCCTCGTCTTCTACGCCACCCTACTGATCTATGTCGGGGGCGTCATCGCCAGCGCGCTCGCCTGGGATTTCTGGAGCTTCGCGCTCTTCCGCCTCGTCACCGGGCTCGGCATCGGCGGCGAGTACGCGGCGATCAACTCCGCCATCGACGAGCTGATCCCGGCCAAGTACCGCGGCCGGGTCGACCTCATCGTCAACGGCAGCTTCTGGCTCGGTGCCGCCGCGGGCGCGGGCGCCGCGCTCCTCCTCCTCGACCCCAACCTCCTCGACCCGGATTTCGGCTGGCGCCTCGGCTTCGGCATCGGCGGCGTGCTCGGCCTCGGCATCCTGTTCCTGCGCCGCCACGTCCCCGAGAGCCCGCGCTGGCTCGTCACCCACGGCCGCGAGGAGGAGGCCGAGCGCACGGTGGCCGAGATCGAGCGCCGCATCGAGGCCGAGACCGGGCAAAAGCTCCCGAAGGCCGAGGGCATCCTGGAGGTGCACCCCAAGAAGAGCTTCGGCTTCGGCGAGATCTTCGCCTCGATGGTGCACAAGCACCGCGGCCGCAGCATCCTCGCCCTGGTGCTGATGGTGGCCCAGGCCTTCCTGTTCAACGCGGTGTTCTTCACCTACGGGCTGGTGCTCGCGAAGTTCTACGGCGTGCCGGAGAACAAGGCCGGCATCTTCCTGGTGCCGCTCGCCATCGGCAACTTCCTGGGGCCGCTGCTGCTCGGCCACTTCTTCGACACGATCGGCCGGCGCCGGATGATCGCCGGCACCTTCGCGGTGAGCGGGCTCCTGCTGCTCGCCACGGCTTTCGCGTTCGGCCTCGACCTGTTCACCGCCTGGACCCAGACCTTCGCCTGGATCGCGATCTTCTTCGTCGCCTCCGCGGCAGCGAGTTCCGCCTATCTCACGGCGAGCGAGATCTTTCCGCTCGAGACCCGGGCGCTCGCCATCGCGGTGTTCTACGCCCTCGGCACGGGTGCGGGCGGCGTGATGGCCCCCTGGCTGTTCACCCGCCTGATCGAATCGGGCCAGCACTGGGCGCTCGCCGGCGGCTATGTCGGGGCGGCCGCGCTCCTGGTGATCGCCGCCGTGACGGAGTGGCGGCTCGGAGTCGACGCGGAGGGCAAGTCCCTGGAGAGCATCGCCGATCCGCTGTCGAAGGCGGGGTGAGGGGATGCGGGGCGCGGCGGTCCGCCTTCCGCGTCCCCGCCGCGCGGGGTCGGGGCGGGTGCCGGGTGCGGGGCCCGTTTGACGAAAATCGAAGACTGTTGTTCCGCTCTCATGTCATCTTGAGGCGTCAGCCGATCTTCGATCGACCGACAGCTCGGGATGAGGTGGAAGGGCGGGATATCTCGATCTCACCGCCGGCATTCGCTCGTCGGACCCGCTCGCACAGGCTCCGAGGCGATGAGCGGGGTAAAAATTTCCTGTCTTGGTCGGGCCGGCTCTCAATGCAGGGCCGGCCGCTCCGCCTCGGCCGGCGGCGCCACCGTGTCGAGCAGGGCGGCGCGGATGCGGGCGAGGCGCAGCTCCGCCGCCTCGCGGGCGGCCTCGGCGGCGGCGGTGGCGCGCTGGGCCTCGGCCAGCCGTGCCTCCAGGCGGCGCATCGCGGCCCGCTCGGCCGACAGCCGGGCCTCCGCCGCCCCGACCCGGGCCTCCGCCTCGGCGGCCGCGTTCCGCCACTCGGCGGCGTCGTTTCGTGCCTCGGCAACCGCCGCGTCGGCCTCGGCGGCGATCCTGTCGGCCTCGGTCGCAGCCGCCTGCGCGATCAGGACGGCCTGTTGCGCGTCGGCGGCGACATCCTTGGCCGCAGCGGCGGCGTCCCGGGCCCCGGCGGCGTCATCACGGGCCTCGGCGGCCTCGGTCGCTGCGGCCTGAAGCGCGTCCTCGACCCGCACGAGCAGGGCGCCGACCTCGCGGCCGAGCCGGTCGGCCCGGGCCTCGGCGGCGGTGGCGCGGGCGGTCGAGGCGCGCACCTGCTCGGTCGCGCGCCGTAGCAGGGCCAGGATGGTGCCGGTGTCGATCGGGGTGGCCATGGTATCCGGGAGTCGGTCGGCGATTCTCCAAGGGGGGCCTGCCGGCGCATCGCGGTCAAGGATTATTGCACCGCTTGACCGCCCGCCTCCGCATTCGTCCGCGCCCTGCGGCGCGGGTGCGTCACCCCGCTCCGTCCGGCCCCCCGTCTCCCCCTGCGACCGATGCGCCAGGGGAGTATCGGGCAGGGGAACCCAACCACCCGTCGATCGATGCTCCCGGGGACTATCCGCGATGGATGCGGGGAGTATGCCCACCAGGCTCCGGGGGAGACCCCGGCGAGACGAGGTGCCGTGCCCATGTTCATGAGGATCGACCGCCTGCAGGCCGAGCTGCCGCAGCCCAAGAGGCCCGACCCGAACGCCGCGGCCGCCCTGCAGGAGCTGCTCGGCGGCAAGTACGGCGAGATGTCGACGCTCGGCAACTACATGTTCCAGAGCTTCAATTTCCGCGACAAGTCGAAGCTGCGTCCCTTCTACAGCCTGGTCTCGAGCATCTTCGCCGAGGAGCTCGGCCACGTCGAGCTGGTCTCGACCGGGGTGGCGATGCTCAACAACGGCCCCGGCGACCCGACGCCGGACGTCGACGTGTCGAAGGCGCCCTTCCACGACATGCAGGACATCCGGCTCGCCGGCAGCTTCCTGAGCAACGGCGGCGGCGCGATGCCGATGAACTCGAACGCCACGTCGTGGAACATGGACATGGTCACCACGACCGGGAACATCATCGTCGACCTGCTGCACAACTTCCACCTGGAATGCGGCGCGCGGCTGCACAAGCTGCGGGTCTACGAGACCCTGACGGACCAGACCGGGCGCGAGGTCTGCGGCTACCTGCTGGTGCGCGGCTCGGTCCACGCCCACGCCTACGCGCTGGCGCTGAAGAAGCTGACGGGGGTGGCGATCGAGCAGATGCTGCCGACCCCCAACATCAACCTCGACCGCATCCCGGAATGCCAGAAATACCTGCAGGAGGGCAGCCACCGCCGGCTCTACACCTTCTCGCAGGATTATCCCGAGGCGGCCGGGGTGTGGTCGAACGACGAGGTGGCCCTGCCGGGCGATCCGCCGGGGAGCCTCGAGGTGGTCGACGGCGCGCCCGAGGGCGGCAAGATCCCGGAGCTCGACGGCAATTACGGCGCCTTCGCGCCGAACTACAAGCCGGAGGAGATCTTCGAGATCGCCAGCAAGCTCTACAAGAAGGGCCGCTGACGAACCGGGACGGGGCCGGTCAGCCCGGCCCCGGGCCCGCGATGATCGCATCGAGGGCGTCCCGCACCTCCGCCATGGCCGGGCGCGCCGCCGGATCGGGCCCGGTGCAGGCCGCCACCAGCCCGGCGAGGGCGGGACCGGCGAGGGGCGCGTGGCGGCCGAGCTCGTCGAGCAGCAGCCCGAAGGCCCGCACGTCGAGCCGCTGCAGGATGGCACCCTCCCGGCCCGACGGCAGGGCGGAGGCCGCGCCGAGGTCGCTCAGCACCGCGGCGCCGTCGCGCCCGTCCCACAGCACGTTGTGGGCGTAGAGGTCGCCGTGGCCGAAGCCGCGCGCATGCAGGTGGGCGGCGCCCGCCGCCACCCCGCGGGCGAGGCGCAGGGCGCTTCCCCGGGTCAGGCGCAGATCCGGGTCGTAGACGTCGCGGCTGCAGCTCTCGAGCCTCGGCGGTCCGGCGAGCACCCGCCAGCCCTGCGGCAGGAGCGGCATCAAGAGACCCTGGCGGCCGTCCGGATGGTCGGCGAGGCGCCCGAGGCTGCCGGTCAGATGCGGGTGGGCCCCCGCCGCCAGGCAGGCCGCCATCTCGCGCTCGGGCAGGCCGTCGCTGGTCATCGCGTCCTTGAACAGCTTGAGGGCGACCGGGCGCGCCGTGCCCGCAGCCCCCGGCCGCCACGCCGCCCGCATCACCCGGCCCGAGGCGCCCTCGCCCAGCAGCGGGCCGACGGACAGGTCGTCCCAAGCGATCGTCTCCGCCGCGGCCGGCGCCGGCGCGGCGCGGTCCTCGAACGGGTTGCCGGCCCAGGACAGCCAGGCGAGGCGGGGCAGGGCGGCGACGCAGCCGGGCAGCGCCGCAAAGCCGTTGGCGGCGATGCGCAGGAGCTCGAGGTTCTCCGCGCCGCTCAAGGACTCCGGCAAGGCGTCGAGGCGGTTGCCTGCCAGCATCAGCTTCTGCAGGCGCGGCCGCTCGCCGAGCGCGCGGGGCAGCGCCGCGATGCGGTTGTCGGTGAGGGTGAGCCAGCGCAGGGCCGGCGGCAGCGATTCGGCCGGCACCTCGACGAGGCCGGTGGCGCGAAAGCCGACCTGGCTCAGGGCCGGGCAGTCGCCCAGCACCGGCGGCAGGCGGGTGAAGCGGTTGCCCGAGCAGAACAGGACCCGCAGGCGGCGCATCCGTCCGAACCCCGCGGGCAGGTCGGTCAGGGCGTGCCCACCGAGGTCGAGGAGCTCGAGGCTGTCGGCGAGGCCCAGGATCTCCGGCGGCATCTCGGTCAGCCGTCCGTCCGGCCCGCCGGGGAGCCGCAACTCCCGGATCCCGGCAAGCTCGCCCCGGCGCAGGGCGTCGAGGCGCGCGGCGGTCGTCCCGGCGCTCATGCGCGCCCGGGCCGGCACGCACGCACGGGGGTGGGGGTCGCCCGATCGGGTCTCGTCATCCTCGATCTCCCGGCGGCGCGCCGTTGCGCCGCCCGGCGACGGTGGTCGCCGGGAAACGCCGCCGGATCAAGGGGGCGGGCGAGACGGGATCGGCCGGCTTCAGTACGGGTAGCCGTAATAGTAGGCCGGCGGGGGCGCGCGATAGTACTCCACCGGCGGACGGCCGTAGGTGCGCAGGTAGGGGTCGTAGCGCGGCTGCCGGTAGTTGCCGTTGTTGATTCCGGCCGAGCGGTCGTTGCCGTTCAGGGCGGCGTAGGGCGACAGGCCGCTGCCGGAATCGCTGTTGCGGGCGAGGGCCGCGCCCGCCGTCCCGAGGACGAGGGCGGCCGCGACCGTGGCCCGGATCGTGAGGGCGCGCATGGAAGACCTCCTGGCGATGGCGAGGGCACGCTGATGGAACCATAACGGCCCGCGCGCCATCGGCGTTCCGGGTCGCCGGCGCGGCCTTTCGGCGCCAGCGGGCGATCAGCGCCCGGCGAGCAGCGCGGCGGTGCGGTGCTGCTGCGCCAGGACCCGGGCGAGGTGGTCGATTCCCCCCTCCTGCATCCGGCGCAGGGCGCCCGACTCCTCCTCCGCGTCGCGTCGCATCGAGACGTAGAACTCGAACCCGCCGACCTCGGTGGCGCCGATCCGGTTCAGCACGAACGGGAACAGCCCGAGCCGGGTCGCCCCCGCGACGAGGTCGAGGAAGCTCTCGGGCGTGAACACCCAGCAATGGCAGGGTACGTAGCGCTCCTCCGCCAGGGCCGCGGCGGCCTCCCGGTAGGCGTGCCCCAGGGCGTCCTCGCCGGACAGGCGCCCCGCTGCCACGGGGTCGGCCCCCTCCCAGACCTGCGCCGGGGCGATGGCCCGGGCCTCGCTCGCATGGGCGAAGAGCTGGCGCGGGCTCGGCCGGTCGAGGGCGAGCAGGTCCGCCTCGACGAGCTCCGCCAGGGTGCTGACGGGGCGCGCGGCGTCGAACATGAAGCGCTTGTCGGGCAGCGACAGGTTGAGCACGCCGCCGGCGCGCAGCACGCCATGGATGCCGCGCAGCCAGCCGAGGAGGTTCAGCACGTACTGCGCCACTTGGGCGGCGATGGCGACGTCGCAGGGCTCCGGCCCGAGCAGGGCGGCGAGCGGCCCCGAGCCGGCCCAGGCCCGGTCGATCGGCGCCGCCCCGGGCAGGCCGGCATTCGCATCGAGGGCGTGATCGACGTAGGTCACGCTCACGCCGGCGGGCAGGGGTACCGGGTTGTCCCCTGGCCCGAACTCGAGGGCCCGCGCTTCGGGCAGGGGCATGTCGTGGGTCAGCCGCGCCAGGCGCCGGTCGGCGGCGCGGCGGGTGAGGAATGCGTCGAGGGAGAGGGAGCCGGGTCTCATGACCCGGCTTGTCGCACGCCCGGCCTCACGCCGCGAGCCATTCGAACCGCCCGGCCTCGTCCCAGGCGCAGGCCTCGCCGAGGCTGTGGGCGAACACCGCCGAGAGCCGCGCCCGCTCGGCCTCGACCACCGGCCCCTCGACCGCCACCGGCCGGCAGCGGGCGGAGAGCCCCGGCACGACGAAGTCGGGGTTGTGCAGCGCGTGGTCGGAGCCCTCCGTGAAGAACGGCCGGTCGCCCCAGTCGAGGTAGCTCTCGGCCGCCAGGCCTTCGGCCAGCAGGATGTCGTGGGCGTCGAGCTCGACGTGCCAGTAGGTCACCGACGAGACCGGCTCGCGCGCGATGGTGGTGCCGTTGATCAGGCACATCACCGGCACGAGGTGGCCGCCCGCGCCGTTCGCGTCGGCACCGACCAGGACCGGGTGGCCGGGCGAGAGACGCAGGTCGCGGGTGGGCAGCCCGCCGCCGAAGGCGCCGGCGCGGACGCGAACCGGCTGCTGGGGCGCCGGCAGGCGGCGGGTGCCCGCGTCGAGGTCGCGGTGACCGATCCAGACGACCGGCCGCAGGGCGCCGGAGGCGGTGACCGCCGCGTCGCCGACCCGCAGGTCCTCGACCGCGACCTCGCCGCGCGCCGTGCGGAGGCGGGTGCCGGTGGTGAAGCACACCGCGACGGTCTGGTCGTCGAAGCGCAGGGTCTGGAAGTTGGTGAGCGTGTCCTTGACCCCGGTGGGTTTGGCGGTGAGGTCCGAGCTGGCTGTGCGCGTCACCACTGTCGCGCCGTTCGCCTGCGTGATCGCGTAGTCGGCCCGGTTGCCGGAGAAGACCGCGGTGTTGGTGCCGGCGCCGCCGTCGATCGTGTTGTCCTTGCCGAGGTTGACGGTGCAGACGTCGTTGCCCGAGCCGCAGGCGACGTTCTGGATGTAGGTCTTGTCGTAGATCGCGATGTTGTTGGTCATCCCGAAGGCGCTGCTGTAGGTGCCCGCGTTCAGGTTCAGCGTCGCGGCCTGGCCGCTCTGGGACAGGTCGAGGGCGTTGCCGCTCGCCGCCGTGCCGTAGAGCGTGACGACCGGCGCGGTGTTGATCGCGAAGTCGAAATACGGCTTCAGGCTGCCGCCGATCGTGGTGTTGTAGCCGAAGGTCTGCGCGGTATTGAGCGGGCCGTTCGTCTGGGCGCCGTAGAGGCGCTGGATCGCGTCGATGTCCACCGGCATCCAGGTGGTGGCGTAGTGGTTGACGCCGTCCCCGGTGGTCCAGTTGGTCCCGGTGATCGGGCTCGGATAGTTCACCGGCTCGTGCGGGTTGAAGTACGACATCAATGTCGAGGTTTCGTTGTCGTAGGGCCCGTATTGCTGGCTGACCGTATTGGTGTTGTTGTAGGGACCGCCATGGCCGAGCCCGAGGGAGTGGCCCACCTCGTGAATCACGGTGCCGGCACCGTAGCCGGTTCCACCGCCCTGGAAGTCGTTGAACGAGCCGAACGGATCGTTCCCCCGCGGGGTCTCCGTCATGTCGAGGGAGATCAGCGCCGCCCCGTCGGTGGGCGGCGTGATCACGCTCGAACCGACGGCGTGGGGCGTCGAGTACGTCTGCGTGTAGGCCCTGCTGTCGGTGTTCCGGGTGAACCCGATATTCGCGTCGGCCACCGAGGTCGTCTGCTGGAACGAGACGTTCGCGACCGCCGACCACATGCTCAGGCTGCCGGCGAGGGCGGCCTGCTCGCCGGCGGTCCATTGCGAGGCCGGGTCGAAGATGTACTTCAGGGTCCCGCCGCCCGTCCCGGCCGCGTTGACCGGACCCCAGTGGAACTGAGTCGATGCCGTATCGTAGGTGTCGGGATTGTCGGCGTTGTACGTAGCAAAGGCCGGGCTTGCCAGGGTCCCATCGGCGTTCACGCCCGACAGGTACGTGACCTCCTGTTCGCGTGTCGTCCCTACGACGCTCGCCATGGTGTGCTACCCCCGAATTATGCTTGGCGCGAAAAGTCGACGGATCGCCAACGGGCCGTAGGTGCTGCCGCGGCCCGTGCGATCCTTACGTCAAGTGTGCTACTGCACGGTCGCAAAATGCAACGCTCCCTTGCGCTGCAAACGCAGGTCCCGTCGTCTCGAGACCGGGGGAATCGGTGATCGGTTGCCGGCTGTTGTGGGCCTGCCACACCGGCGGCACGGCTCCTGCGGCTCCGGGCCCTGCGCCGGACCGGGGAAAGCGGGCGATGCGGGCCGCCCGATCGGAGATCGCGTGCCGGATCGGGCGAGGAGGCAGGATGCGAAGCAGCGCCGAGGTCCCGCCTACCCTCGTCCGGAGGCGCAGGAGGACGGGCGGCAGGGGACGTCGGGCGGGCTCTCGGCGGGACATCTCGGGACGGGCCCGGTCGGCAACCGTCCCCGAGGACGCAAAAAGGCCCGCGCGGCGGGTGCCGCGCGGGCCTTTCTCATGCGGTGGCGTCCGAAGAACTACCCGACGGTGCCGTAGCCGAAGGTGGTGTCGCCCGGGGCCGCGCGGCCCTCGAGCGCGCCGTATTGCAGGTAGTGCAGCATCGGGTCGACCTTCGCCCGCGCCACGTCGCCGTTGGCCGCCAGGTAGGCCGTGGT